>NZ_CDRRQK010000006.1:0-116324 GCF_977044405.1 Dorea sp. | reverse complement strand
AATCAAAAATGTAATTGTCTATACAGAAGACAAAAAATTTACAGCAGGCGGCATTGTTGTTCACGATGACAAGATCGAAAGCATTTACACGACAGAAAACGTACCGGATATGCCGGGGGAAGAAGTCATTGACGGACAGGGAGCATACGCAATTCCGGGACTGATCGATCTGCATTTCCACGGGTGTATGGGAGATGACTTTTGTGATAACAGTAAAGAGGCTATTGAAAATATTGCAAAATATGAGGCTTCTGTGGGTGTTACGACAATCGCACCGGCAACTATGACACTTCCGGTAGAAGAACTGGAAGACATCTTAAGGACTGCGGCAGAATACAAAAAAGAACAGAATCCAAAGGGAGCGGATCTTGTAGGCGTGAACATGGAAGGTCCATTCATCAGCCCGGTGAAAAAGGGTGCACAGGATGAAAGAAACATCATGCCTTGTGATACGGCCACTTGCCAGAGATTTCTTGACGCATCCGAGGGACTGGTAAAATTTGTCGGACTTGCACCGGAAGAAAGTGAAGAAGCGGTTGCATTTGTGGAAGAAATGAAAGATAAAGTGAACATTTCTCTTGCACATACCAATGCGGACTATGCGCATGCAAAAGCAGCATTTGATGCAGGTGCAAATCATGCCGTACATCTCTTTAATGCGATGCCGGCATTCACACACCGCGAACCGGGTGTTGTAGGAGCAGTGTCCGACAGTGAACATGTAATGGCAGAGATTATCTGTGACGGTGTACATATCCACCCATCGATGGTGAGGGCAGCGTTCAAGATGATGGGTGCAGACCGCATGATCCTGATCAGCGACAGTATGCGTGCGACCGGAATGCCGGACGGACAGTATACACTTGGAGGACTGGATGTAAAAGTAGTCGGAAATCATGCAACACTGGTATTCGACGGAGCACTTGCCGGTTCTGTAACAAACCTTGCCGACTGTATGCGTACCGTTGTAAAACAGATGGAGATTCCGCTTGAGACGGCTGTAGCATGTGCAACCATCAATCCGGCCAAGAGTCTTGGAATCGAAGATACTTATGGTTCTATTGCACCTGGAAAAAAAGCGAATATCGTATTATTGGACGAGAATCTGGATCTTAAAATGGTAATTAAGGATGGCCGGGAGCTATAATAGAATTCGTGGATTTGCATTAATGTATGGAATCGAATACGGAAAATAGATAGGAAAAATGAAGAAAATTATATTTTTAGGTGACAGCATTACAGACGCAGAGCACTGCTTTTCTGAAAATCCACTGGGGAACGGTTATGTGGATATGGTGGATAAAAAGCTGAATCACAGTACCGGCGGAGGGAAAAAGTACGACATTGTGAACTGTGGACATGACGGTTTCACAATCCAGGGTGTAAAGCGTATGTTAGAGCATGACTGTATTTTAAGACAGCCGGATATTGTGAGCCTGCTGATCGGATGTAATGATGTCGGAGTCATGATGAATACAGGAAAAAGTCTGGAAGAACAGGAATTTGAAGCAGGCTATGAATCCGTTCTAAGAGAACTTACGGAGAGAACCCGTGCAAGAATTATCTGTATGGCACCATTTATCTTTCCTTATCCAAGAAAGTATGCGAACTGGATTCCGGGAATCAGACAGGCAGAAGCAATTGAGAAAAGAATTGCAGAAAGATATCATGTGGAAGTTCTGGAATTACAGGATCTTATGATATCGGCAGCAGGAAAAGCCGGGTATGAAAATATCACAACAGACGGCATTCATCTGACGGAAGGTGGGAATGAAATTATTGCAGGAGCATGGCTGCAACGTTTTGAAAAAATAAAAGATGAAGATTGAAAATCGTCTTGACAAAATACTCTAAATCAGTTAGTCTTTAACACAGACAGAAAAAATAATATACAGATATCACAAAGGCTTAGAAAAGAAGAAGTAGTGATCCACACACCCATACAGAAAGCTGCCGGTTGATGAGAGGCGCATGAAAGAGTGAAGAATGAATACATCTTGGAGCTGCACACCGAAACGGATGAAAACGTGGAATATTAATTTCACAGGTATTTCCGGAAGTAGGCTGTGACGTCAGGCACACGTTATCGTGCAAAGGTCTGTGAACACGCAGACTGAATGAGGCTGAAAGCGTAAGCAATCAGTAAAATAAGGTGGTACCACGGTTAATATCGTCCTTATCCAATGTAATGTTGGGTAAGGATTTTTTGCATTTACCGGGGAATAACAGGAAAGGCTTTTAAGAAAAGTGAGAAATCTGTAAATGATCAATCATAATAATAAAAAGGAGAATCTTAAAATGGGAATTTATGAAGAACTCGTTGCAAGAGGCCTGATCGCACAGGTAACAGACGAAGACAGGATCAAAGACTTGGTTAACAATGGAAAGGCTACATTCTACATCGGATTTGACCCGACAGCAGACAGCCTTCACGTAGGACATTTCATGGCACTGTGCCTGATGAAACGTCTGCAGGAAGCAGGAAACAAACCAATCGCACTGATCGGCGGAGGAACAGCTATGATCGGTGATCCATCCGGAAGAACAGATATGCGTCAGATGATGACACCGGAGACAATCCAGCATAACTGTGACTGCTTTAAGAAACAGATGAGCCGTTTCATCGATTTCTCAGATGGAAAAGCACTGATGGTTAATAACGCTGACTGGCTGATGGGATTGAACTACATCGAAGTATTACGTGAAGTCGGAGCACATTTCTCCGTTAACCGTATGCTGACAGCAGAGTGCTACAAGCAGAGAATGGAAAAAGGACTCAGCTTCCTTGAGTTCAATTACATGATCATGCAGGCATATGACTTCTATGAGTTATACCAGAAATACGGATGTAACCTTGAGTTTGGCGGGGACGACCAGTGGAGCAACATGCTTGCAGGTACAGAGCTGATCCGTCGTAAACTCGGAAAAGACGCTTCTGCCATGACGATCACACTGCTTCTGAACTCAGAAGGTAAGAAGATGGGTAAGACACAGAGTGGTGCTGTATGGCTTGATCCGAACAAGACATCTCCATTCGAATTCTATCAGTACTGGAGAAATGTTGCAGATGCAGATGTATTAAAATGTATCCGTATGCTGACATTCCTTCCATTAGAAGAGATCGACAAGATGGACAGCTGGGAAGGAGCACAGCTTAACACAGCAAAAGAGATCCTTGCATTCGAACTTACAAAACTGGTTCACGGTGAAGAAGAAGCTCAGAAAGCACAGGAGGCAGCAAAAGCATTATTCTCAACAGGTGCAGCAGCAGATATGCCAAAGACAGAACTGACAGAAGAAGACCTTACAGATGGAAATATCGATATCCTGACGATGTTAGTAAAATCAGGACTGACAGCTTCCAAGTCAGAAGCACGCCGTGCAGTACAGCAGGGCGGAGTATCTGTAGATGGTGAGAAGGTTACAGATGTATTCCAGACATTTGCAGGAGAAGCATTAAGCGGAGACGGTGTAGTCCTGAAAAAGGGTAAGAAAAACTTCCGCAAAGTGTTAGTAAAGTAGTATAATTATAAAAGAATATAGTAAAAATGCAGGCAGTGAATATTCACTGTCTGTAATTCTAAAAGAAAGACGATAAGGAGAATGTGAAAATGGCATTTAAAGAAGTAGCAATTGAAAGCCTGGAATTCAACCCGTTTACAAAGATTTCCAAAGAATGGATGCTGGTAACAGCAGGAGACGAGAAAAAGAGTAACACTATGACGGCAAGCTGGGGCGGTGTCGGAATCATGTGGGGAAAGAATATTGCAACGGCATATATCCGCCCACAGAGATATACGAAGAAATTCATGGATGAGACAGGTATGTACACACTTTCTTTCCTTTCGGAAGATTACAGAAAAGCACTGAGTGTATGCGGTTCTGTATCAGGAAAAGATGTAGAAGATAAATGGAAAGAAGCAGGACTTCATCCATATGCAGTAGACGGAACAACAGCAGTTGAAGAAGCAGACCTGATCTTCGTATGTAAGACACAGTATACACAGGATATGAAACCGGAATGTTTCGATGTTAAGGAAAATGATAAGAAATGGTATCCGGATAAGGATTATCATACGATGTATATGGGAGAAATCGTGAAAGTATTGAAGAAGTGCGAGTAATATTTCTACTTAATTCACTATAGCGTTAGATACACACGTAATAAAAGGTGGAAAGGTATTCCTTTCCACCTTTTATTACGGTTCGGGGATCTGGCTTAGTGAATATAAACGATCAGAATTTCAAATACTGTACACTATAAGGTTTTAATTCCAGTTGACCATTTAAAGTAACGGTTTCATCTGTCAGAAGATCTGTTGCTGTACCATTCAATTCACCGGCATTCGTAGTATAAGAATAATCAGCGGCATTGATCGCTACAATAACACGTTCTTTTTCTGAACAACGTTCGAATACTAGCTGATGGTTCTGAATTACCACATTTTTATAAGAACCATTGCAAAGAGCATCACTGTTCTGACGGATGTGAATCAATTTTTTTATGAATTCTGTCAGTTCATTTGGCTTTGGCTCTTCAAAGCATGGACGTAGCGCATAGTCATTGTCCGGCGCCTTTTCACCCGGTTCAGCCCATTCACTTCCATAATAAAGGCATGGGATACCCGGCATGCCAAGAAGAAGACCGTAAGCGAGTGGAATGTGTTTTTGGTTGGTTAATATGCTTGCAAGTCTTGTAACATCGTGGTTATCAACAAATGTCATAAGATGTTTGCCGCGGTAGATACACCACTGGTCACTTCCGAACTGACGATGCAGGGAATGTGCAATCTCGAACATATTCATGCAGTTGAAGCTGGAATAAAGTCCCTTGTAGCATTCATAGTTGGTACAGCTGTGAAGCATGTCGTCATTGACAATAATATTGTAATCTCCGAAGAGTACTTCACCGATCAATGCAAAATCAGGCTTTAATTCCTGTGTGTAAGAACGAAGACGTCTCATGAAGTTATGATCCAGACTGTATGCAACATCCAGACGCAGACCGTCGATGTCGAATTCATCAATCCAGAATTTCACACATTCCAGAAGATAATCTACGACGGCAGGATTCTGAAGATTTAATTTTACCAGTTCAAAATGACCTTCCCAGCCTTCATACCAGAATCCGTCATTGTAACAGCTGTTACCGTCAAAGCTGATGTGGAACCAGTCTTTATAAGGAGAATCCCATTTCTTTTCCTGTACATCCTTGAATGCCCAGAAACCTCGTCCGACATGATTGAATACACCGTCGAGAACGATCTTTACATTATGTCTGTGCAGATCCGCACAGACTTCTTTGAAATCTTCGTTCGTACCAAGTCTGCAGTCAATGCGTTTGAAATCTCTGGTATCATATCCATGATTATCAGATTCAAAGATTGGATTCAGAAGAATAGAATCTATCCCCAGACTTTCAAGATATTCCGACCATTCCATAAGTTTGCGGATACGCGGAACACATACACCATCATTGTGTACGGGAGCACCGCAGAATCCAATCGGATAAATCTGATAAAAAATACTGTTATAAGCCCACATTTCAAGTCCTTCCTTTCCGCGCCTGTTGCATCATCGTTCACAGCAGGCGGCTCACTACTTCATTATACCACATCCGGAACTTTAAGATGGTAAAATTTTTTCACGGTGCATAAACACCAGAAAGCATAAAAATAATAAGATACCTTTAAAAATACTGGAAATCGTAATACTCCACCAGATACCATTTAACCCAAGTGCAGTATGGACAAGAAACATTGCAAGTGGAATACGAAGGGCAGTAAATATAATGCTGATCACAGAAGGAGGTACGGTTTTACCATAACCGGAGAATGCTCCGGCAGTTGTGATCTCAAGGCTCATGAAAAGCTGGGATACACCCAGAATCCGCAGATAGTCAACTCCAAGTGGAAGCACTTTTTCCTCTGTAATAAATATCCGGAATATCGGAGCCGGACAGAAAATTAATAATAAGGTACAAAAGATACCCCAGACAAATACAACCTTCAGAGCACTGATATATCCATGGTAAATGCGTCCTTTTTTTCCGGCACCATGATTCTGAGAGGTGAAAGAATTGACCGCAGCAGCGAATCCGTCAGCCGTCATCCAGGAGATGGATTCAATCTGGGAGCCGACCTTTTGTACGGCAACAGCGGCATCGCCGTATCCGGCAACCAGACGTGCGATGATCATAGAGATACCGGTAAATAACATGCTTTGTATAGAAGTTGGCAGTCCGATCTTTATAATAGAAGCCAGGATAGGAAAGTCGGGCTTTTGCAGGTAACGGACATGCCGGAACAGTACAAGATCTCTTGCGGCAAACAAAAAGAACATTCCCGTAACGATCATCTGTGCGATCACTGTGGCAATTGCAGCACCGGTAACGCGCAGAACAGGAAATGGACCGATTCCGAATATCAAAAGTGGATCCAGGATAATATTGACAATCAGTCCGGTGGTCGTTGCCAGAAATACAGGACGGCTGTTGCCGATAGCAGTAAAAAGTCCGGTAAAAGTCTGGTTTAAAAATGAAAACAGGACAAGTCCGCAGGTAATCTGCAGATAATGGATGGCATCCTGAATGACCTGAAGCTGATTCAGATGAAAAAAATGAATCAAGGGTTTGGCTGCCAGGATACAGATGCTTCCATAGATGAGTCCAAGAAATAAAGTAAGTATGAGTGATTGCGCAGCATAGTCGGCAGCACATTTCCGGTCGGATGATCCGAGGGCATGACCGACATTTACCTGTCCACCCATCTTGGCAAGTGCGGCCAGTCCATTGGAAAGCCACATGTACATGCCGGCAGCCCCCACAGATGCAACGGCAGAACTTCCGATACGACCGATCCAGATCATATCTGTCATATTGTATGCCATTTGGATCAGCGATGTAGCCATGATCGGGATGGCAAGTCTGGTAAGAGAAGACAGAACCGGTCCATTAACCAGATCAATTTTCTTTTGCATAATGTAAAATCCCCCTCAATGAAAAAATAAGATGTTCCTGTCGACGATTATAACATGGAAGTATATAGAAAGAAAGAGAGCAGAACGGTAAAAAAATGTGAAAAAACAGTTGACACACACGGTAGAGTATAATATAATAAGCAAGTATGACAAAAGGAGAAACAGTAAGAGGCCAAAGCCCCGGAATCTTGCTGATTCTGATATATTATCATGAAAATGTTAATGATTCACAGGAGGTAAACCACAATGAAAACTTATATGGCTAATCCAGATAAGATTGAAAGAAAATGGTATGTAGTTGACGCTTCGGAATATACATTAGGACGTTTAGCATCAGAAGTTGCTAAGGTTTTAAGAGGAAAGAACAAACCGGAGTTTACACCACACGTTGATACAGGCGATTATGTAATCGTTGTAAATGCAGAAAAGATTAATGTAACAGGTAAGAAACTGAATCAGAAGATTTATTACAATCACTCTGAATATGTAGGTGGAATGAAAGAAACTACATTAGCAGAGATGATGGCTAAGAAACCAGAGAAGGTTATCGAACTTGCTGTTAAGGGAATGCTTCCAAAGGGACCTTTAGGAAGATCTATGATCAAGAAACTTCACGTATACGCTGGACCAGAGCACGCTCAGCAGGCTCAGAAACCAGTTGAACTGAAATTCTAAGAAAGGTTAAAAGGAGGATTTTACAATGGCTACTGCAAAATTTTACGGAACAGGTAGAAGAAAAAAATCTGTTGCTAGAGTATATTTAGTACCAGGAACAGGTAAAATTACTATCAATAAAAGAGATATCGATGAGTATTTCGGACTTGAGACATTAAAGGTTGTTGTTCGCCAGCCATTAGCTGCAACAGACACAGAAGGAAAATTTGATGTAATCGTTAATGTTAAGGGTGGTGGATACACAGGACAGGCTGGAGCAATCCGTCACGGTGTTGCAAGAGCACTTCTTGAGGCTGATGCTGATTACAGACCAGTTCTTAAGAAAGCTGGATTCCTTACACGTGATCCACGTATGAAAGAACGTAAGAAATACGGTCTCAAAGCAGCTCGTAGAGCACCACAGTTCTCTAAACGTTAATTTATACAATTTATTCGAATATACAGAAGATACACAGCAGCCCCGGAAATGCAATGTTTCCGGGGTTTTTCTTTACTTTCATTACAATGTAGAATACGGAAAAACACGTGAATTATTGACAGTAAGTAACAAGTAAGTAACAAGTAACTAACAAAAAGTGGGATTATAGAATAAAAGAAAAAGCAGGACAAAGAGAATGAAAGCCTTGTCCTGCTTTTCTTTGGAACGCTATGCGTTCGAAAAAAAACTGCCAGTGGCAGGTTCTGTATGGTTAATTATTCCTGCAACAACTGTTTTTCGAAAACAGATAACAATTTATTAATTGTGAAGAAATAGCTCTTACATTCACTGCGTGTTTTCGCATCAACGTCAATATCTCCGAGGATAATAGACTTGGCAGCCTGCAAAGCTGCGAGAATGGTACGGAATTCGTCAGGTGTTATGTCGGTGTCGTGATTAATTAATTTTTTTGCTGCAGAAGTACAGCACTGATAAATGATTTCTGCCTGGCTTTCTGATTCTGAAAGATCAAGACCCGGCAGAATAGTAAGAGCATAAGCGGTTGCTTCTATGTCAGAATTATTAAAGGCATAGGAAATATGGCTCATAGTAAAACCTCCTTAAGTTTTTAAGAAAAGTATAACATAAAAAGAAGGAGCGCGCGAGAATATAAAGAAATAAACTGGATATTTGAATTATTAATTGTTATTTGAATTGCCATATAATAGCAGTTTAGGAGTTGCACAAATATGTGCATTTTTTGCGTGTCAAAACATCGGAAATGCGAAAAAAGCTATGTGACAAAGCTATAAGCACCGAGAATGTATGTGGTTTGTAGATGTGATTGGATAGGATAATAGAATGAAGGATAAAACGTACGAAAGAGACATTAATTTATATCAGGAGGAGAAGATTTATTGCGTAGATGGAAGTGAGCCTGGACAGAAGAACTATGAAAAGATCCGTTATGCAATAGGAGAAAATAATGCAGTTGGTTCAGTATCAGGATATCATGGATAAATTAAGCAGCGTGATGGAGAGATGGATGTAGTTTTCGCGAGAATGAAATGAAAGACTTATCAAAGAAAAAGGTTTACATTATTGATTATAATGTATACAATATAAAATGTAAGTACGAGGAAAAACTTTGATAAGGAGAATAAAAAATGCTTGGTTTAAAACCGATAAAAATGCTGCCTGCAAGAGAACGTGTAGCGGCGGCACTTAGAAAGGCGATTATTTCAAGACAGATCAAAGAGGGAGAAGTTTTAACTCTTGAAAGTACAGCTCAGGAACTGGGAGTATCGATCACTCCGGTCAGAGAAGCTTTCCAGATATTGGAAAGAGACGGGCTGATAGATTTGAAACAGAATAAGGGAGCTGTTGTTCTTGGAATTAATGAGACAACGCTCCGGGAGCATTTTCAGATCCGGGCGGCATTAGAAAGTGAAGCATGTGCCCTGTGTTGTAAGAATCATATTGATCTTAGCCGGATAGAACAGGTGCTGACTGTATCAAAAGAGATGATAGAAAAAGAAGATTATGAGAATTATTCGAAGCTGAATCAGTCTCTTCATATGGAGATCTGGACAGCAGCAGGTAATGAAAAACTGAAAAAAATGCTTTCGGAACTCTGGAGCGGATTGTCTCTGGGGGTAAAGATGACAGAAGCAGAATATGCTGTAAAATCATTAAAAGAGCATGAAGATATCATCGAAAGTATGAAAAAATATGACACAATGGAAGCCTGGAGAAAGATGCATCAGCACATAGAACGTAGTTGTGAAGATGTATTGGCAGAATTTCAGAAGTAATTATGCACAAAAAATAAAGGTAAAATTTATGTAAAACGTCGAACTTGTTATTTGTGATTGACAAGTCCGGCGTTTTTAATTATAGTTTGATTATGGATACATTATCATTTATAAATAATAAAAAATAAATGATAATAAATTAAAACAAAGGAGAGAGAACAAATGAGTAACAAGAATTTAATCGTGAACACTCCAGAACCTAAACCTGGTATACTGGAGCGCACAGATCTGTTTGCTATTGCTGTGGGAATGGTAATTGGATCAGGAATGGTAACGTTGATCGGACCAGCCATGGCAATGACAGGATATTCCGTATGGCTTGCATATCTGACAGCCATTATTATGGGGTTTTTTATGGTATTTCCATATATTATCCTGGGAGGAACCATGCGTGTGGCCGGAGGACCTTACTCAATTGTAACAAATTTATCAGGTGTCAGTGCAGGAGGGCTGGTTGCGTATACGAAGCTTGTTACTCCGATCCTGAACAGCTCGTTCGCCCTGGCGTTAGGACTTTATGTGAATAACCTGCTTCCTGGAATCACGGTAAAAGCAATTGCGATTGCAGGAATCTGTATTTTATTTGTACTGAATCTTCTTGGAATGGATATCTTTGCAAAAGTAAGTAAGATCTTATCGACCATTCTTTTGATTACAATGGTGCTGTATGTAATCTTCGGATTGACACAGATCAAACAGCCGATCTTCCAGTTCTCGGGAGATAAGATGTTTACAGGTGGTTTTAAAGGATTTATGTTGGCAGCTCTTCTTTTGATCAATTCAGCAAATGGATATTATAATATCCTCTGGTATGGAAAAGATGCGAAGAAAGCGACAAAGGATGTTCCGTTTGCAAGTATGGCATGTGTGCCATGTCTTCTGTTCATCTATGTAGGACTTGCAATGGTTACAGGTGGAGTCCTTCCACATGATGAGGTTGCCGGAGCACCGACAATCTTACCGGCAGCACAGGCAATTCTCCCGGGTGTTGTATATAAGATCTTCATGATCGGCGGACCGATTATGGCAATCATTACAACATTGAATGGAGTGTTTAATGATGTGCGTTATCCGTTGGCACAGGCGGCAAAAGACGGATGGCTTCCAAAATTCATATTAAAAGAAAACAGATTTGGAGCCCCATATCTGATTTATACATATACATTGATTGTTGTCCTGATCCCGATAGTAACGGATATGAGTATTGTAACAATAACAAATATTTTCCAGGTAATCACATTCTTTATGAATGTAACAGTAGTATATGCAATTTCAAGACTGCCAAAGAGATATCCACAGGCCTGGAAAAAGAATAAGTTTCATTTTTCAAATGGAGCACTGTATACATTCTGTACCGTTAGTATTATTATCTACACAGTTATATTTGTAAAAGGTATTTTCAGTATCGAAGCCGTTTATGCAGTAGCAGCGGTAGTAGTTATGATAGCGTTAATTCTGAGTGGAGTTTATCTGACAAAGAAAGGTGGAATCCGTATCGAGACATCTCTTTGGGAGCCATCATTTAAGGAAGGGGAAAAATAAGCATGAAAGCAGCATATGTAAAACCAGGAGAACTTGGACTGAATCCGGAAAAGTTAACAGAGATGTTAAAAGAACTGGAAGAAACCGTGGAACTTCACAGCATTTCTGTAAGAGTTGGTGGAAAAGTTATTCTGGAAGGAGCATGGGATCCATTTTCATTGGAAAAGCCGCAGATGATGCATTCGTTATCTAAGATAGGAACAAGCATCTGTCTTGGATTTGCATTAGATGAAGGCAGGATACATCTGGATGATAATCTGCTGGAGTATGTCGGAGATGAGCTGCCGGAAGAATATGATCCGGCACTGAAAGACCTGACTATTTATCATCTTCTGACCATGCAGGCAGGATCAAAAGAATGTTGTAACAATGTATGGTTTTCCAGGCTTGAAAAAGAATGGGAGACGAACTGGTTAAAACAGCCAAAGATTAGAGAAGATATCGGAAAAGCATTTCATTATGACTCCGGATGCAGTTATACACTTTCCAGAATTATAACGAAAGTTATGGGAAAGAATTGTCTGGCAATTATGCAGGAGCGTGTATTTGACAAGATGGGATTTGGCAAGATCAATTGGCTGACAAGTCCGGAAGGGCATAATACCGGAGGATGGGGAATGTACCTGACGGCCAATCAGATCTCAGCTTTGGCGCAGCTTCTGGTTCAGAGAGGAAAATGGAATAGTGAACAGCTGATACCGGAATGGTGGGTGGAAGAGATGAGTAAGATGCGTGTTGAGATACCAGAAGATAAGAAAAAAGCACTTACACATTATGCTTACCATATCAAGGCAGGAAAAGAGATTTTTGCAGCTGAGGGTGCATTTGGCCAATATCTTATTTGCTTCCGGGATTATCCGGTTGCAATTGGAATCACTGCAGGAGCTTCGGAATATCTGGCAGCAGATATTTGCCTGAAATATATAAAAGATGCAATTCAGATTCCATGTGCGAAAGAAAAACTGGATGAGGCGCAGGAACAACTGGAAGAAAAAGTTGCACATCTGACACTTACGGAACCGGAAGGCGATAGAAAAGAAACGGATAAGGCAACAGAAAAACTTCTGGATAAGACAATTGTATTTACCGAAAATCCAAGACAGATAGAGTCGGCACAGATTTCAAAGTATGGTGATGAATTAAAGCTTGTATTGACTGTGGACGGCGAAAAGAAAGTCTTGTTTGCCGGATATAAAAACTGGAAATGCAATGATATGTATCCGAATGACTTTACTAGAAGATATCATGCTATATCTTATGCATTTGATGAGGATGCACTGTATATTTCGGTGGGACTTTTGAATACGTCTTATAGAGAAGAGTATTGTCTGTGGGTGAATTCGGAGGATGTAGTTGTAGGAACATGGAGACCGAATGTAACCTATCTTCCTGCAGAAGAAAATATGACCTGGAAATTCACCGGAACATTTGCATAATATCATAATCTCCAATATACCAACAATTCTGCTATGATGATATATAGAATCCCTGAAAGTAAAAGCTTTCAGGGATTTTTTGATGCCAAAGCATGCAGGAGAAGCTGCCGGTGGCAGGTTCTCTGTATATCACAGGATATTTACAGAAAAATGTATTTGCGGTATGATAGAAAAAATGGGAAAAAGGAGAGGCTTATATGAATGAAATAATACTGGCGACGGAGCAGGATATCCCGGAACTCATGGCAATGATCCATGAGATCTATGATGCAATTCCAATCAAAGAATGGTTCTGTCTGAATGGGGATGAGGCAGTGACCAGTTACATGACAACGGGAGGATTTTCTTTAAAAGCGATGTGTGACGGAAAGCTTGCGGGCGTATTCATTGCACGTACAAGTGATCTTGGAAAAGAAAATATCGGATACGATCTGAAATATGATGAAGAACAGAGAAGACAAGTGGCACACATGGAGATTGCCATGGTAAGAAAAGAATACAGAGGACAGGGTCTGCAGAAAATTATGATGGAAAAAGCGGAGCAGATATTAAAAAAGCAGGGATTCCACTATCTGCTTGGAACGGCGCATCCGGATAACGCAGCAAGTGTGAATACATTTCTGAAGTTAGGTTATAAGCAGGTGATGACGAAGGAAAAGTATGGCGGGATGAAGAGGAGCATTTTCTGTAAAGAGGTATAGGGGGGAGTGTCAAAAGTAAATCTTATTACCTGCGGATGCAGCCGGGTTGCAAAAGATTTGGATTACAAACGAAATGAAATTTAGATAATGATTGAAAGACATCATGTTCCCCGCTATAATATACGAAGAACTTGCTAAAAATATAGAACAATCAGGGAGAAATATATGAGCATATTAAATGTTGAACATCTGACACATGGTTTTGGTGACAGAGCCATCTTCTCAGATGTTTCTTTTCGACTTTTAAAAGGAGAACATATCGGGCTTGTAGGAGCCAATGGAGAGGGTAAATCTACCTTTATGAATATCGTGACAGGAAAGCTTGTGCCGGATGAAGGAAAAGTAGAGTGGTCTAAGAATGTACATGCCGGATATCTGGATCAGCATGCAGTCCTGAAAAAGGGAATGACGATCCGTGATGTATTAAAGTCAGCATTTGACCCACTGCTTCAAAAAGAACAGAGGATGAATGAAATCTGTGATCTTCTCGGAACTGCAGATGAAGATGAGATGAACCGTCTGATGGATGAACTTGGAACCATCCAGGATGAACTGACATTACATGATTTTTATACCATCGATGCGAAAGTAGAAGAAGTGGCAAGGGCACTTGGACTTCTGGATCTTGGACTGGACCGGGATGTTACCGACTTAAGTGGTGGACAGAGAACAAAAGTACTTCTGGCGAAACTTTTATTGGAGAAACCGGATATCCTGCTTCTTGACGAGCCGACCAACTATCTGGATGAAGAACATATCGCATGGCTGAAGCGTTATCTGCTGGATTATGAGAATGCATTTATCCTGATCTCACATGATATCCCGTTCTTAAATGAAGTGGTAAATATCATCTATCATATGGAGAATCAGGAACTGAACCGCTATGTCGGGGATTATGATCATTTCCAGGAAGTCTATGCAGTCAAAAAAGCACAGCTTGAGGCAGCGTACAGAAGACAGCAGCAGGAGATCAGTGAGCTGAAGGACTTTGTAGCACGTAATAAGGCACGTGTATCAACAAGAAATATGGCAATGTCCAGACAGAAAAAATTAGATAAGATGGATGTGATCGAGCTGGCAGCAGAAAAGCCGAAGCCGGAATTTCATTTTCGTTATGGAAGGACACCTGGAAAGATGTTATTCGAGACACATGATCTGGTGACGGGATATGATGAGCCATTATCGAAGCCGCTTAATTTTAGTATGGAACGTGGTCAGAAGATCGCACTTGTCGGAACGAATGGAATTGGAAAGACTACCTTATTAAAAAGTATTCTGGGCCTGATCCCTTCTTTGTCCGGAAGCTGCGAACTGGGAGAAAATCTGGAGATCGGATATTTTGAACAGGAAGTAAAGGGAGAAAATAAGACAACCTGTATCGATGAGATCTGGCAGGAATTTCCTTCATTTACACAGTATGAAGTCCGTTCGGCACTTGCAAAATGTGGACTGACAACCAAGCATATCGAAAGTCAGGTAAGAGTATTAAGTGGTGGAGAGCAGGCGAAGGTAAGATTATGTAAGCTGATCAACCGTGACACGAATATCCTGCTTCTTGATGAGCCGACGAACCACCTGGATGTAGATGCGAAAGATTCGCTCAAGAAAGCACTGCAGGAGTACAAGGGAAGCATCCTGCTGATCTGCCATGAACCGGAATTTTATCAGGATGTGGTGAATGAAGTGTGGGATATGAGTAAGTGGACGACGAAAGTATTCTAAAGCATTTTTCATACACGTTCTAAAATGAAAAAACAATGGATTGTGAAAAGCGATAAGCGCTGGATGATGAATTGCTGTGTGTCCGGAACGGAAGAGGCATATGAAAAAACTGGGGATGATATAGATGGAAGAAAAGAAACAAGAAAAGATGAAGTATCGTCTGGCAGAAGCGATGAAGACCTGCATGAAGACCATGCCGGTAGAGAAGATTACCGTAAAAGAAATCGTGGCAGAATGTGGTACGACCAGACAGACATTCTATCGGAATTTTCAGGATAAATATGATCTGATCAACTGGTACTTTGACAGAATCCTGCTGGAATCTTTTCAGCACATGGGCGAAGGCAAGACGGCTTACGAAGGTCTGGTTAATAAGTTTCATTATATAGAAGAAGAAAAACTGTTTTTCAAAGCGGCATTTCGCAATGATGACCAGAACTGCCTGCGGGATCATGATTTTCAGTTGATTCTCAAATTCTATGAAAATCAGATCCAAAGTAAGACAAAGCAGTCAATTCCGGAGAATTTACATTTTCAATTAGAAATGTATTGTCAGGGATCTGTATATATGACAACGCAGTGGGTACTTGGCGATATGAAGAAGCGCCCGGAAGAGATGGCAAAGAATCTGGTGGCGGCAATGCCGGCAGAGTTAGAAACACTATTTAAGAAATTGGAACTCCTGTAGCAGGGAGTTCTTTTTTGCATGAAGTTGAAATGAAAAGAAAATATATGTTGCAATGTTATGTAATTAACAAAAAACGATATGGTAATTTGTTGAGAAGGTACATAAAGTTACAAAAATACAAAAGTGTAACGTGTATATGTTACAAAATGAACGGTTTGTAACTTATATTTTTGTGAAATGATTGTTAAAATAAAGACATAAAGAAACGGGATATGAAGAAGAAATATTATAAGAAAGATTCATATCTAAATAATACAGATTATGTAAAAAGGAGTGTCAGTTACTATGGCAAACAGAATTAATTTAAACCAGACATCATTTCACGGAGCAGGAGCAATTCAGGAGATCGCAGCAGAAGTTAAAGTAAGAGGACTGAAAAAAGCGCTGGTATGTTCAGATCCTGACCTGATTAAATTCAATGTAACAACAAAGGTAACAAAAGTTTTGGATGATGCAGGACTGGAATACGAATTATATTCTGACATCAAACCAAATCCGACAATTCAGAATGTACAGCACGGAGTAGAAGCATTCAAAAAAGCAGGAGCAGATTACATTATTGCAATCGGTGGCGGATCTTCTATGGATACATCAAAAGCAATCGGCATCATCATTGCAAACCCGGAATTTGAAGATGTAAGAAGCCTGGAAGGCACAGCACCGACCAAGAATCCGTGTGTTCCGATTATCGCAGTACCAACAACAGCCGGAACAGCAGCAGAGGTAACTATCAACTACGTTATCACAGATGTAGAAAAGAAGAGAAAATTCGTCTGTGTAGATCCACACGATATGCCTGTTATCGCAGTTGTAGACCCGGAGATGATGTCTTCTATGCCAAAGGGACTGACAGCTTCTACCGGTATGGATGCCCTGACACATGCAATTGAAGGATATACAACAAAGGCTGCATGGGAGATGACAGATATGTTCCATCTGAAAGCCATCGAACTCATTTCCAAATCGCTTAGAAGTGCGGTTGCCAATGAAAAAGAAGGCCGTGAGGGAATGGCTCTTGGACAGTACATTGCAGGAATGGGATTCTCTAACGTAGGTCTTGGAATCGCACATTCTATGGCTCACACACTTGGAGCAGTATATGATACACCACATGGTGTTGCATGTGCTATGATGCTTCCAATCGTTATGGAATACAACGCAGACTGCACAGGCGAAAAATACAAAGAGATTGCAAAAGCAATGGGTGTAGAAGGTGTAGATGATATGTCTGTAGAAGAATACAGAAAAGCAGCAGTAGATGCAGTACGTAAATTATCTGTAGATGTAGGAATCCCTACAAAGCTGGAAGCATTAAAAGAAGAAGACCTTCAGTTCCTTGCAGAATCAGCTCATGCAGATGCATGCGCACCTGGTAATCCGAAAGATGCAAGTGTAGAAGACCTGAAAGAGCTGTTCAGAAAATTGATGTAATAGACAACGGTATAAATAATGCATAAAACAAAATCATCATAACTATAGGGAAGACTGACACGTTTGTAATGAGCGGGTCAGTCTTTTCTATCGCCATGCGTTCAGAAGGAGCTGCCAGTGGCAGGTCCTGTAGATGCCAAAGCATGTAAGAGACGAAGCCAGATACCAAAGTATCGGGAAGGAGCGCCGGTGTCAGGTATTCTGTATCTGTGAACCGGGTGTAAAAGAAAATAAAGTATTGAAAAGGCTGATGGGTTTATTTATAATATGCTATGTTAGTTACGTATATAGTAAAGAATGTAAATGAATCGGTAACGGAGGAAAAAATGTCAGCATTATTTTTTGATATTGATGGAACAATTTTAAGTGATATTACACATGAGATACCGGAAAGTGCGCTGGAGGCATTGAAAAAAGCGCAGGAAAATGGACACAAAACATTTATCAATACCGGACGTACCGTGTGTAGTATTCCGCCGGTGATAAAGAATATACCATTTGACGGCTTCTTGTGTGGATGTGGGACACATCTGGTATATGGGGATGAAGTTATCTTTCATCATTCCATTCCATATGAAAGAGGGCGTGAGATCATTCAGTCGATGAAGAACTGTAAGGTAGAAGGATTCCTTGAGGGAACGGAAGATATCTATTATTCGAACCGTATATCCAGACTGGAGCCGGTCGAAAGCAGCAGAAGATATATGGCAGGACTTGGGCTTGGAAGAGAGCAGGCGATGGAAGAGACCGGATATGAGTATGATAAGATCCTGATCTACATAGATGAGATTGCAGACGGAGAACGTTTCTTTAAAGAAACAGGAGATGTACTTCAGCATATCGACCGTCTGGGCGGAGTCTATGAATGTATACAGAAGGGTTATTCCAAAGCGACGGCAATCGAGTGCGTCAAGAAAGAGCTGCACTTGTCAGATGATGATATCTATGCATTTGGAGACAGCAGTAATGACTTCGATATGATTAAGGCAGCAGGGCATGGTGTGATCATGGGAAAACACGACCCGGTACTGGAGCCGTATGCGGAATATATTACAGATACTGTAGAACATGACGGACTTTATAAGGCAATGGAGCATTATGGACTGATATAACAGGATAGGAAAGGAAGTGCATTTTCATGGGAGAGCAGTTAACGGAAAGTGATGTTAAAAAAATCAAAGAAGAGATTGAATACCGTAAGATTGTTGTTCGTAAGAAAGAGCTGGAAGCGGTAAAAGAAGCAAGAGCGCAGGGAGACTTAAGTGAGAATTTCGAATACAAAGCAGCAAAGCAGGATAAGAACCGTAACGAAAGCCGTATCCGTTATCTGGAAAGAATGCTGAAGAATGCTAAGATCGTATCGGATACATCAAAAGCAGACGAAGTGGGAATCAATAATACAGTGGAAGTATATTTTGAAGACGACGATGAGACAGAAACTTACCGCCTCGTGACAAGTATCCGGGGAAATTCACTTCAGGGACTGATCAGTATCGAATCGCCGCTTGGAAAAGCAATCCAGGGACATAAAGTCGGAGACCGCGTGCTTGTAAAGACGAACGGAAATGATGGATATTATATCGTAATAAAAAATATTGATAATACAACAGATGACAGCCACGATACATTGCGCAAATATTAAAAGCGTAGTATAATAGTGTTTGTCAATTGAACAGGGGAGTCCGTAAGCTGAGCGGGCTGAGAGTAGACTATAGATGTCTAGACCCATAAACCTGATTTGGATCATGCCAACGTAGGGAAGGGAAAAGTGCCGGCAGGGCAGGTGTATCTGAAAACAGGTATATCTGTCCTTTTTTTGTGCGGGAGCATGAAATGCGAAGCAATCCGTGTATCATAGGGGTCAAAATACCTTTTGACCCCTATGATACAGAGACAATGACAGAACAATCAGGAATATTGAAACAGAGAAAAACTGTGACAGAAAAATCAGGAATATACATATAACAGGAGGTAGAAAAATGTTAGGAAACTGTATCGAAAATCTAAGAAAGAACGTACCACTGGTACATAATATCACCAACTATGTAACTGTCAACGATGTTGCGAATGTATTATTAGCATGCGGAGGAAGCCCGATCATGTCAGATGAACCGGAAGATGTAAAAGACATCACTTCGATCTGCGGGGGACTCAATATCAATATCGGAACATTGAATACACGTACGATCAGCGGTATGTTCGCTGCCGGCGAAAGAGCGAATGAACTGGGACATGTAACTTTGTTAGATCCTGTCGGAGCGGGTGCAAGTGCACTGAGAACTAATACAGCAGTAGAACTGATGGAGAAGATCCGCTTTGATGTGATTCGTGGAAATATTTCGGAAATTAAGACACTGGCACAGGGAAGTGGAACGACGAAAGGTGTGGATGCAGACGTAGCAGATGCGGTGACAGAAGAGAACTTAGAGGAAGGTGTCGTATTTGCCAAAGCATTTGCAAAAAAGGCAGGTTGTATCGTGGCAATTACCGGAGCAATTGATCTTGTAAGTGACGGTGAGACCTGTTATGTCATCCGTAACGGGCGCCCGGAGATGGGAAAAATTACGGGAACAGGATGTCAGTTATCCGGAATGATGACCGCATTTTTAACAGCGAATCCGGACCGGAAGCTTGAAGCAGCAGCTGCTGCAGTATGCACGATGGGTCTTGCAGGAGAAATCGGATGGAGCTACATGCAAAAGGGAGATGGAAATGCAACATACCGTAACCGTATCATCGATGCAATCTACAACATGGACAAAGAGACATTAGATCAAGGAGCAAAGTATGAGATCAGATAATAATATGAAAACTAAGAATGTAAAAAAAGAGGATATGTTATTATATGCTGTAACAGACCGCCACTGGTTAAATGGTGAAACCTTATACAGTCAGGTGGAAAAGACGCTGGAAGGCGGCACAACATTTGTCCAGTTAAGAGAAAAGGAACTGGATGAGGAACATTTTCTGGAAGAGGCTAAGAAAATCAAAAAATTGTGTGCAAAATACAATGTACCATTTGTAATTAATGACAATGTAGAGATTGCGCTTGAAATAGATGCGGACGGAGTGCATGTAGGCCAGAGCGATATGGAAGCAGGAGATGTCAGAGCAAAGCTTGGTCCGGATAAGATCATCGGAGTATCTGCGCAGACAGTAGAGCAGGCATTGCTTGCCCAGGAACGAGGGGCGGATTACCTTGGAGTCGGAGCGGTATTCCATACAGATTCGAAAGCGGATGCGGCGGATGTGGATCATGAGACATTAAAAGCCATCTGTGAAGCCGTAGATATACCGGTGATTGCAATCGGTGGAATCAGTAAAGATAATGTAGGGGAACTTGCAGGAAGCGGAATCTGTGGGATTGCAGTAATCAGTGCGATATTTGCAGAAAAAGATATTAAAGGTGCAACACAGGAACTTAAGAATCGCACGAAGAAGATGGTGGAAGCATGATAAAAGGAGCAATATTTGACGTAGATGGAACACTTTTAGATTCTATGGAAATATGGGAAGATGTAGCCATCCGTTACCTGAAAAGCATAGGTGTGGAGGCAGAGCCGGATCTTCCGGAGGTCATGTTTACAATGAGCCTTCCGGAAGGTGCGGCATATGTGAAGGAACATTATCGTCTGACACGGGAGACAGACGAGATCATAAAGGGAGTTCTGGATATTATCCGTAAGTATTATGAAGAGACCGCCCCACTAAAACCGGGGGTAACGAAGATTTTAGAAGAGTTGTCCGGGAAAAGGATACCGATGACAGTTGCTACCTCTAATAATAAGGAAGAAGTAGAAGCAGCATTTAAAAGACTTGGAATCGCATCATATTTTTCACGGATATTTACCTGCGAAGAAGTCGGTGCGGGAAAGACCAGACCGGATATCTATATGAAAGCAGCAGAATATATGGGAACCAGACCGGAAGAGACTGTGATATTCGAAGATGTACTGCATGCAATCCGTACGGCGAAAAAAGCAGGATTTCTTGCGGTGGGACTCTATGATGAAGCTAGTAAAGCAGATCAGAAAGCAATCGAAAAAGAAGCAGACTGGTATGCTAAGAGTATGGAAGGATTAGATATTATGGAATCACAGAAATTAAAAGTAGTACTTACAATCGCGGGAAGTGATTCAAGTGGAGGTGCCGGAATTCAGGCGGATATCAAGACGATGCAGGCAAACGGAGTGTATGCCATGAGTGCGGTTACGGCACTTACCGCTCAGAACACAACAGGTGTAACGGGAATCATGGAAGTAACACCGGAATTCCTGGGAAAACAATTAGATGCAGTGATGACAGACATCCGTCCGGATGCAGTCAAGATCGGCATGGTATCGTCAGGGAAACTGATAAAAGTCATTGCAGAAAAGTTAAAAGAGTACCAGATAGAAAAGATTGTTGTAGATCCGGTTATGATAGCGACCAGCGGATCACGTCTGATCAGTGAAAATGCAATCGCTACCTTGCAGACTTATCTGCTTCCAATCGCAACCGTGATCACGCCGAATATTCCGGAAGCAGAAGTGCTTGCCGGTATGGAAATCGCATTTGAAAAGGATATGATAGAAGCAGCAAAAAAGATCAATGAAACCTATCACTGTGCGGTCCTTTGTAAAGGTGGTCACAGCTTAAATGATGCCAATGATTTATTGTATGAGAACCAAAATGCAACCTGGTTCCATGGTAAACGGATCAACAATCCAAACACCCACGGAACCGGCTGCACCCTCTCAAGCGCCATCGCATCCAACCTGGCAAAAGGATATTCCCTGGAACAATCCATCGGACGCGCCAAAGCCTACATCAGCGGAGCACTGGAAGCCATGTTGGATCTCGGAGCGGGAAGCGGGCCGATGAACCATGGGTTTGATATTAAAAGTGAATTTGTTGTTTAATGAACCAGTGTATTAAACACCTTTAGCTTTCATCCTCTCCTCCCACAGCTGATCCGCCATCTTCGTCCAGGCCTCGGCATAAGGCTTGCATTTGTCACAAAGATGATCAACATCCTCCGGTGACTGTGGATCGGTGGAATGTGCGCCGGTTTCTTTGACCATTTTTGGAAGACATTCCGGGTTCTCAAGCATTGGACATGGGCGCAGCATGTTGTCGTTGAATGGCTGGCCTTTTCTGTATGCCTGGAAGATCGGGCTATTTAATGCATCCAGAAGAGTGACTTCGTGGATATTTGCATTGGAATAATGGATGAATACACAAGGATCTACATCCCCGGCGGCATTGATATGAAGATAATAACGTCCGCCTGCGATACATCCGCCGATGTATTCCGCATCGTTCTGGAAGTCCAGACTGAAGATTGGTTTGGAACTTCTGAATGCACGGATGTGTTCGTATACCGCTTTTCTTTGTCCCGGGTTTGGCATCAGTTCCGGTGCGGCGTCATTTCCAACTGGCATGTAATGGAAGAACCAGATGAATAAAGCACCGGCTTCGATGATCATATCGTAAAATTCTTCGCTTGTGATATCCTGGTAGTTTGCGCTTGTATAGCAGGTAGAAATACCAAATGGAAGATTGTGTTCTTTTAATAACTGCATGGCATGTTTTACTTTATCAAATACACCAGGACCACGGCGTCCGTCATTGGCTGTCTCGAATCCTTCCAGACTGATAGCAGGAACAAAGTTCTTGACGCGTAACATTTCCTGACAGAACTCTTCGTCAATTAAAGTTCCGTTTGTGAATGATAAGAATTCACAGTCCGGGTGGCGTTCGCAGATGGTAATGATATCTTTTTTGCGGACCATTGGTTCCCCGCCGGTGTAGATATACATATATGTACCAAGTTTCTTTCCCTGTGTTACGATATCGTCGATCGTATCCAGATCAAGATTCAATTTGTGTCCGTATTCTGCAGCCCAGCATCCGGTACAGTGCAGGTTACATGCGGAAGTAGGGTCTAAAAGAATGGCCCATGGAACATTACAGTCTTCTTTTTCTTCGGTTTCTTTCTGAAGGGCAGAACCTTTCAGAGAAGCATTTACAATAAAGTTTGTAAAGAAAGTCTTTCTTACACCGGCATCCAGCTCCCATATTTTTTGTGCGAGCTGATACCAGTTACCTTTTTCGGCAATTCCCTGGCGGATCGCATTTCTCTGACCTTCATACCAGCCTTCCGGAGCAGCCTTATCGACAATACTCATAACTCTTGGAATATTTGTTTCAGGATCCTTATCCATATACTTAAGTGCTGCCTGAATAGCGGATGCAAAGGCGGCATTTTTTACAGTGTCTACAACGTTCATAGTATTACCTCCTCATTTACTGCATTATATTCTTCTTGCAGTTACCTTATATTATCTCTTTTGATTTTCAGATTCAAGCGAATGCGACACTAATCTGAAATTGTAGTATTTTTGACAAACATGTCGGAACATGTAATATTTAGCCCCAGATTTTAGTTACAAATGAAGGAAAATAATAGGAATATATACAAAAAAGATAGAAAAAGACCTGGTTCTATGTATTGTACTTATAAAAAAACGATATTTTTTAATTATACTTATAAAAAGGGGTGGAAAAATCAGCAGACATTATATATAATAAGAGAAGAAGTTCAAAAACCACATATGAAAAGGAGAGGTATTCATGGAAATGTTATCAATCGAGAAGGAACTGCAGGGCAATTCTTACCCGGGACGTGGCATTATTATTGGAAAGAGTGCAGATGGAACAAAGGCTGTAACAGCATATTTTATCATGGGCAGAAGTGAGAACAGCCGTAACCGTGTGTTTGTAGAAGAAGGAGAAGGCATCCGCACACAGGCATTTGACCCATCCAAACTGACAGACCCAAGTCTGATCATCTATGCACCTGTAAGAGTACTTGGCAATAAGACGATCGTGACCAATGGAGACCAGACGGATACTATCTACGAAGGCATGGACAAGCAGCTGACTTTTGAACAGTCACTCAGAAGCCGTGAATTTGAACCAGACGGACCGAACTATACACCTAGAATTTCTGGTGTTATGCATATTGAAAATGGAACTTATAACTACGCAATGTCTATCTTAAAGAGTAACAATGGTAATCCGGACAGCTGCAACCGCTACACATTTGCATACGAGAACCCGGCAGCAGGAGAAGGACATTTCATCCATACGTACAAATGCGACGGCAATCCGCTTCCAAGTTTTGAAGGCGAGCCGAAGCTGATTGGGATTCCAGATGATATGGATGCATTTGCGGATAGCTTATGGAGCAGTCTGAATGAAGATAACAAAGTATCTTTATTCGTACGTTATATTGATATTGCAACAGGTACATATGAGACTAAGATCATTAACAAGAACAAATAAACGTACAGGAAGCAATAGCATTTACAAAAATGAAAATAGAATTCAAGAATAGAACCGGTAAAAAAGCCGATAAGGAGAATCGATTATGAACGAATTAGAACTGAAATATGGATGCAATCCAAACCAGAAACCTTCCAGAATCTTCATGGAAGACGGGAGTGAACTGCCAATCAAAGTTCTGAACGGAAGACCTGGATATATCAATTTTCTGGATGCTTTCAACGGATGGCAGCTGGTAAGTGAGTTGAAAAAAGCAACCGGACTTCCGGCCGCTACATCATTTAAACACGTATCTCCGGCAGGAGCTGCAGTTGGACTTCCGCTGAGTGATACACTTGCCAAGATCTACTGGGTAGATGATCTGGGAGAATTATCCCCACTTGCATCTGCATATGCAAGAGCAAGAGGCGCAGACCGTATGTCTTCATTTGGTGATTTTATCTCTCTTTCTGACGTGTGTGATGTAGACACAGCAAGACTGATCAAACGAGAGGTATCCGATGGTGTGATCGCACCTGGATATGAGCCGGAAGCTCTTGAAATCCTGAAAGAAAAGAAAAAAGGCAATTATAATGTAATCCAGATCGATCCTGATTATGTACCGGCACAGCTGGAGCGCAAGCAGGTGTTTGGAATTACATTCGAGCAGGGAAGAAATGAATTAAAGATTGATGATGATTTCTTCTCAGATATCGTAACAGAGAATAAAGAACTGACAGAGCAGGCTAAGATTGATCTGGCTATCTCCATGATCACATTAAAATATACACAGTCAAACTCTGTATGCTTCGTAAAAGACGGACAGGCAATCGGTATCGGTGCCGGACAGCAGTCCAGAATCCACTGTACACGTCTGGCCGGCGGTAAGGCAGATAACTGGTGGTTAAGACAGTCTCCGCAGGTTATGAATCTTCCATTTGTAGATGGAATCAGACGTGCAGACAGAGACAATGCGATCGATCTTTATATCGGAGAAGATTATATGGACGTGCTTGCTGACGATGCATGGCCGGCAATCTTCAAAGAAAAACCGGAAGTATTTACAAGAGAAGCTAAGAGAGAATGGCTTGACAAACTGACAGATGTAGCACTTGGATCCGATGCATTCTTCCCATTTGGGGATAATATTGAGCGTGCGCACAAGAGCGGTGTAAAATATATTGCACAGCCGGGTGGATCTGTACGTGATGATAATGTCATCGAGACATGTAACAAATATGACATGGTAATGTCATTTACAGGCATCCGTCTGTTCCATCATTAATTAGCAGACTGCTGAAGTTAATATAAGAAGCAAGAAAGTTAACGTTCACAGACGGGAATTTTCTGAACTAAAAATTTTGTATGATACAGTAACGCAAGAAGCGGGAAGGTTACGACAGACGTAGCTTTCTCGTTTTTTTATACAAAAAGAAGAAAATGTATCCGTATTTATACGGTTTCTTTCTTCAAAAAATGCAGGAACTAAGATAGAATAGGAGAAAAGAAAGAAGGCGATAACATGTCAATTGTAGAAATATTGCTCGTATCTGTCGGATTATCCATCGATGTATTCGTTGCATCGGCTTATATAGGGGCAGGATTTTCAAAGATCAAATGGAAAAATCTGGTGTTGTTAAGTATATTATTCGGAGGAATCCAGCTTGGGGTACTGGTGCTTGGCAATCTGGTTACATTACTTCCACTGCTTTCCATTACAAGAACGCAGACTGCTGCAGACAGGTGGGAAGGACTGACGGTCCTTATATTTGCGGCACTAGGAATCTATATGATCATAAAAGGAATCAAAAAGAAAAAAGTCCTGGAACGCAGAAAAGATGATATTGAATGGAGCAAAACAGCGGTACTGGCGCTGGTGACGAGTGTGGATGCGTTCTTTGTCGGTATGGGACTTGGCTTTCTGGACACGGCGATGATCGAGGAGTCTCTTGTGTTATTTCCAGTAACTATTATAGAGTCGCTAATAGGAATCTTTGCAGGATACAGGCTTGGAATGAATGAGAACCGGCGTGCATACCTGATTGGCGGAGCACTTCTGCTTCTGGCCAGTTTTGATGTAATTATTCATTATTATATGTAAAAACTTGAGATAGATTAAGGTGATAAAATGGAGCGGAAAAGTGAGTTGACGAAAGCTCTTCTGGGCGAAAAGTTCAAAGAACTGGTTGCGAAAAAGGGCTTTGATAAACTGACAATTAAGATGATTACGGATGCGGCGGGAGTGATCCGGCCGACATTTTATAATTATTTTCAGGATAAATACGAAGTAATGGAATGGCTTCTGTGGGAAGATGTATTCAAAGAGGCGACAAGAATGATGGATAACGAAGAAGGAATGGAGTCTCTACGGTATCTGTTTCAAAGATTTGACGAAGATAAAATGTATTATGAAAAAGTCTTTGAAGTAACCGGACAGAATTCATTCGAAGAGATGCTGTATCAGCAGATACTGGATACGGAGAAGATCCTGGTAAAGCATCATCCGTTGAAGCATCTGAAAGATATGCCACATATTAGTGAAAAGCTCTTTCTGGAATTCCACGCAGTGTCACTTATGAATGGAATAAAATACTGGATAAAAAGAGAAAAAGACAATGTGTCGGCAGACGATGCACTGGAATTTTACAGATATATGATGGCACATTCGGTACTGGATCTTCTGGAAATGGGAACGAAAGAAAACAGGATAAAGAAAAAGTAAAGGGTTTCACTACACAGAGTGGAACCCTTTTCCTATAATTTCACTGGTGTTGGATATCAATAAGAACGCGCCAGTTGTATGTTCTTTGATAAAGTTACGAAGCTTGATCGCTTCATTAGGACTAAGTACGGTCAGGATGATGTATTTGTCATCGCCGGTAAATGCGCCCTGTGCAAGCACGATCGTAGCGCCGCGCTGCAGGTCATTTTTAATAAAGTCACAGATCGGTTCCGGTTCGGAACAGACCACATGAAAATATTTGGAACGGTTCAAGCTTTCAATCAGGCTGTCGATCAGCGTGGATCTCATGGTAAGACCAAGCAGTGAGTAAAGACCTGTCTTGATGTCGAATACAAAGAAACCGGCCAGTGTGAACAGGATATCGGAAGCGAGAAGTCCTTTTCCGATGTCGACGCTGGTGTATTTCTTTAAAATCATGGCAATGACATCCGTTCCTCCGCTGGATGCTCCGATGTTAAAAAGAATTGCAGATCCAATAGCAGGAAGTACAATTGCAAAGACCAGTTCCAGAAGCGGTTCGTTTGTAAGTGGATGGCTCATTGGATAGATACGTTCCAGTCCGGACAGTGTGACAGACAGTAAGATACTGCTGTAGGCAGTCTGTGCGGCAAACTTTTTACCAAGAACGAAGAGTCCTACGATCAGAAGGAGCATATTCGCAATGAATGAAAAGTCACTGGCTGAAAGTGGCGTGAATCTTGCAACAAGTACCGCAAAACCGGTAATACCGCCAAACGTGAAGTTGTTGGCGAACTTGAAGAAATAGATTCCAACGGCCATGATAAGTGTACTTCCGGTGAGAAGTCCAAAGTTTTTTAAATGTTCTTTCATAGAAAAATTCCCCAGTTTTTCTTTAGTAATAGATTTGGTATGAAGAAAAAAACGTTCATGCCACAAACGATTGTAACGCTCAGATATAGAAAAGTCAACGGAATAGTGGTATATTGATAAGAGATTAAATATTCAGAAAAATGACCGGGAGGACACAAGAAAAATGAAAGCTTTTTGGCAGAAAACACAGATTCACAAAATTGAGTATGCAGCAGATTTTGTGAAAGAATATGAGATAGGAAAAAAGGATTTTATCCTTGCAAGTAAGAGTACCTATGAGACATATTTTGCGCCGCTTGGACTGGAGGCGCATGTAGAATATAAGAGTAAATACGGAAAAGGAGAGCCGACGGATGTGATGGTAAATGCACTCCTTTCGGACTTCAGAAAGACGGACTGTGACAGAATCATAGCAATCGGAGGCGGGGCAGTCATCGATATGGCAAAGATCCTGGTATTAGAAGGAGAGTATACAGCAGCGCAGATTTTTGGACGTGAAGTGCCGTTAAAAAAGGAAAAGACACTGATCGCAATTCCGACAACTTGTGGCGCGGGATCTGAAGTATCGAATGTATCGATTGCAGAATTTACAGAATTACACACAAAGATGGGACTTGCCGTAGATGAAATCTATGCAGACCAGGCAGTTCTGATACCAGAACTTCTGACAGGACTTCCATATCCGTTCTTTGCAACAAGCGCGATTGATGCATTTATCCATGCAATAGAATCTTACGTATCACCAAAGGCAACCATGTATACACAGATGTTCAGCATGAAGGCGATGGAAATGATCGTAGACGGATTTCAGAAGATCGCACAGAACGGGGAAGAGTACAGACTGAACTTACTGGATGAATTCCTGACAGCAAGTAACCTTGCGGGAATTGCATTTGGCAATGCAGGAACAGGAGCAGTACATGCAATGTCTTATCCGTTAAGTGGTGTGTATCATGTGACACACGGAGAGGCAAATTATCAGTTTTTAACGGCTGTATTTGCAAAATACCAGGAGCTTGATCCAGATGGAAAGCTTAAGGGACTGAACCAGTTCTTAAGCGGCCTGTTAAAATGTGATGCAAAGGATGTATACACAGAGCTTGAAAAACTGCTGGATCAGATCATTGCAAGAAAAGCGCTTCATGAATACGGCATGAAAGAAGAAGAGATTGAAAGCTTCGCAAAAAATGTCGAAAAGACACAGCAGAGACTGCTGAACCAGAGTTATGTAAAGTTTAGCTGGCAGCAGCTGGCAGAGATATACAAAGAACTGTATTAAAAAGGAAAGCAATTTGCAAATTCAGTTGAAAATACCGCATGATTTGACCTGGAAAAGAACATAATATCTTCCATAAAGAGGAGGATATTATCATGTATAAGTATTTACCGATTACGGATGTATACGCAAGAGAAATACTTGATTCAAGAGGCAATCCAACAATAGAAGTGGAGGTGCTTGCAGGAGATGAATTCTGCGGGCGGGCAAGTGTTCCGTCAGGAGCATCAACGGGAAAATATGAAGCAGTAGAATTAAGGGATAAAGAAAAAAGATACAGAGGCCTTGGTGTATGCCAGGCGGCGGATCATGTGAATGCAAGGATTGCCCCGGAGGTGATCGGGATGAATGCACTTGATCAGGCAGCTGTTGATCAGGCGATGATACGGCTGGATGGAACCCGGAATAAGTCGAATCTGGGGGCGAATGCGATGCTGGGAGTGTCACTTGCAACGGCAAGGGCAGCAGCGGCAGCACTTGGGATTCCACTGTATTCTTATCTGGGTGGAGCGAATGTCAAAAAGCTTCCGGTTCCGATGATGAATATCATGAATGGCGGAAGACACGCAGATAATACGATCGATATACAGGAATTCATGATCATGCCGGTAGGAGCAAAAGACTTCCGGAGCGGGCTTCAGATGTGTGCGGAGATCTATCATGAATTAAAAGAGATCTTGAAAAGCCAGGAATACAGTACAGCAGTCGGGGATGAGGGTGGCTTTGCACCGGATTTTCATAATGCTGATGAAGTCCTGCGTATGCTGGTGAGGGCAACGGAAAAAGCAGGATATAAGCCTGGCGAAGAGATCTCGATTGCATTGGATGTGGCAGCATCGGAGTTATATGATAAAAACTTTAGAAAATACGTCTTTGACGGAGAGGCAAGAAAAAAAGGATATAAAGTCGTGCGTTCTTCGGAAGAGTTAATAGATTATTATGAAGAGCTGATTGAGTCGTATCCGGTGGTATCTATTGAAGATCCGCTGGATGAAGACGATTGGGAAGGATGGAAGACGCTGACAGACAGACTTGGGGACCGGGTACAGCTCGTTGGAGATGACTTGTTCGTAACCAATACCAGACGATTAAGAAAAGGAATTGAACGGAAGGCGGCAAATGCAATCCTGATCAAGGTAAACCAGATCGGAACACTTACAGAAGCTTTCGAGGCGGTGAAAATGGCACAAAAGGCAGGATATCAGACGATCATATCCCACAGATCGGGTGAAACTGCAGATACCTTCATTGCGGATATTGCGGTGGCTGCTGAAGCCGGACAGATTAAGACCGGTGCACCGTGCAGATCGGAACGCGTGGAGAAGTATAACCAGCTCCTTCGCATTGAAGAGCGGCTGGGAGATGTGGCAGAATATGAGAATCCGTTCGAGGTGGAGCCTGTGATTGATTAATACAAAATTTGCAAAGATTCGTATGAGATTGACTTGCCTTATTGAAGCTTCTGTGCTAGAATAAATTTGGTTTATCCGCAGGAGGTGTGAATAGTGGACATTTTGAAGATTGTATTAATGATAATATTTGCAATAGACTGTATCGCATTAACAGCTATCGTGTTGATGCAGGAAGGTAAGTCAGCTGGGCTTGGTGCCATTAGTGGTATCGCTGATACTTACTGGGGACAGAACAAGGGACGTTCTATGGAAGGTGCGCTGGTGAAGTCAACAAAATTCCTTGCGATTCTGTTTATTGTACTGGCAGCAGTGTTGAATTTGAAAGTATTTGCGTAGGATAAAGCATATTTTTAAGACATGAGAGGGACACTCCTGTATGGGAGGGTCCCTTTTTCAGATACCATAGTATGCAAGAGAAGTTAGCAGTGGCAAGTTCTGTGTATCGCCACGCGTTCGGAAGAAGCTGCCGGTGGCAGGTTCTGTAGATATATACATGCAAAGGAGCAGAAAATGAGTAATAAATTCGAAAAAAGAAAAAAAGTGGTCTACAGTCTGATCTGTGATGACTTATATACGCCAATGAAGTTCAAGGAGCTTGCGATGCTTCTTCGTGTGTCAAAAGAAGAAAGAGATGAATTAAGACAGATCTTAGAAGCTCTGGAGCAGGAAGGAAAGATCTATCTTTCGAAAAGGGGAAAATACTGCAAAGGACATGCGAAACGTCTGACCGGTGTATTCAGGGCAAGTCTTAAGGGATTTGGATTTGTAGTATTGGATGAAGGAGATACTGACGATGTATTCATAGGTGCAGATGATACCTGTGGGGCATTTGACGGGGATCATGTAGAGGTTGTAATCTCAAAAGAACCGGAAGGAAGAAGCCGGGAAGGAAAGATTGTAAAGATTCTGGAACGTGGAATCCTGAAGGTTGTGGGTCTCTATCAGAAAAAGCCTGGAAAGAATTATGGTTTTGTGATTCCGGACAATCAAAGATTTGACCAGGATATCTTTATACCGGTAGAACGGTCAAAGGGGGCTGTAGATGGACATAAGGTTCTTGTGGAATTGACATCTTACGGAGAAGACGGTAAAAAGCCGGAAGGAAAGATTGTAGAAATCATAGGTCATATCAATGATCCGGGTACGGATATCATGTCCATTGTAAAAGGTTATGATCTTCCGGTGGAATTCCCGGAAAAAGTATTAAAACAAGCAGAACGCGTGGCAAAACCGGTGAGTGAAGCCGATATGAATGGAAGAAAAGACCTGCGTGACTGGCAGATGGTGACGATTGACGGAGAAGATGCCAAAGACCTGGATGATGCAGTATCCCTTACAAAAGAAGGAGAGAATTATGTTCTTGGTGTGCATATCGCAGACGTAACGAATTATGTGCAGGAGAACAGCGCACTGGATAGAGAAGCGTTAGAGCGGGGAACCAGTGTGTATCTGGTAGACCGCGTGATCCCGATGCTTCCGCATACATTGTCCAACGGAATGTGTTCGTTGAATGCAGGAGAAGACAGACTTGCACTCAGCTGTATCATGACGGTAGATCCATCCGGAGATGTGATCGCTCACGAGATTGCGGAGACAGTGATTCATGTAGACAGAAGAATGTCTTATACCAGTGTGAAGAAGATTCTGGCAGATCATGATGAGGCGGAAATCGAAGAATATAGAGAACTGGTTCCGATGTTCGAAAGAATGCAGGAACTTTCCGGAATATTAAGAGCAAGAAGAAAAAAACGCGGTTCGATCGACTTTGATTTTCCGGAGACGAAGATGATCCTGGATGAACAGGGAAGACCGGTAGAGATTAAGCCGTATGACAGAAATGTGGCGACAAAGATCATCGAGGACTTCATGCTTCTGGCGAATGAAACGGTAGCGGAAGATTATTACTGGCAGGAGCTTCCGTTCGTATATCGTACACATGAAGCACCGGATGAAGAAAAAATCCGGACATTAGCTACGTTTATCAATAATTTCGGATACTCTATGCACATTGGTGCCAATGAGATCCGGCCAAAAGAAATCCAGAAACTGCTCAGCAAAGTAGAAGATACACCGGAAGAAGCCATGATCAGCCGTCTGGCGCTCCGTTCGATGAAGCAGGCAAAATATACGGCAGAAAATGATGGACATTTCGGTCTGGCAGCAAATTATTATACACATTTTACCTCACCGATCCGAAGATATCCGGACCTTCAGATTCATCGTATTATCAAGGATAACCTGCGCGGACGGATGAATGAAAGCAAGATTGAACATTATCAGTCGATCCTGCCGGAAGTGGCAAAACGTTCCAGCGAGATGGAAAGACGTGCAGATGAGGCGGAGCGTGAGACGATCAAGCTTAAGAAGGTAGAATATATGCAGGCACATATCGGGGAAATCTTCGAAGGCGTGATCTCGGGAATTACAAAATGGGGCATGTATGTAGAACTTCCAAATACAATAGAAGGGCTTGTACATGTTACGAATATGACAGATGATCATTATGAATATGATGAGGCAAGATACGAGATGATCGGAATGCATACACGGAAAGTGTATAAGCTTGGTGAAAAGATTATGATCAAAGTTCTGGATGCAGACCGTCTGATGCGTACGATTGACTTTAAGATTGCAAGCAAGGGGGATATAGAAGATGGCGAAGAGTAATGACAAGATGGTTGCGAATAACAAAAAAGCATATCATGATTATTTTATACTGGAAAAATATGAGACAGGAATTGCACTGCACGGGACGGAAGTAAAGTCCTTAAGAATGGGAAAGTGCAGCATCAAAGAATCATTTATCCGTATTGAAAATGGAGAAGTCTTTATCTATGGCATGCATATCAGCCCATATGAAAAGGGCAATATTTTTAATAAAGATCCGCTCAGAGTCCGTAAGCTTTTGCTTCATAAGTCAGAAATCAATAAACTGATCGGAAAGACAAAAGAAAAGGGAATGGCGATCGTTCCTCTGAAGGTATATTTTAAAGGAAGCCTTGTAAAAGTAGAGATTGGTCTTGCAAAAGGTAAGAAATTGTACGATAAACGTCAAGATATTGCAAAGAAAGACCAGAGACGTGAAGCAGAACGTGACTATAAGATGAAGCTTCGCTAGAGTGTGACATATATTTTGCAGGAATAATTTTTCAGACATGCTCTAGAATAGATTAGGATTGAACAGGGAGAAGACAGGATATGGTACCTACAAAGAAGGAAGAATTAAGAAAACTGGTTACACAGACAACCATGGAGACATATGAAGAACTGACACCACATCTGGTGCAGATGATTAATGACACAGCAGCAAATCCGGAACTTACCGATGCACAGAAGCAGGATGAAATCTCTTTACATATGATGGGGTTTGTAAAATCATGCACCAATGAGATCATTATAGAAGTATTAGCAGACATCCTTGGGCTTGAGTAAGTGAAAAATATAGAGAAAAATAAACGGGAAAATAATTAGTCATTGTTGGAAATGTACGAAAATGCATTTTGGACAAACAAAAAGTCAGAAATCTTCTTGACAAAAAAAGTTTATGGGGGTAAACTACGGGACATAAAAGCAAGGGCGCTTCGAAAGATAACATTTCGAGGCGCTTTTCTTTTTTTTGTAAGATAACTGCCGGGAGCTGTCTGTGGCAATTCCCTGCGGATGCATGATAACACAAGGGCGTGTATATTCTGTGAGTCGGCCACAGAAGGTACACGCTCTTTTTGTTTGAAGGTTGTTGTCATGTATCCGAAAGGAACTGGCGGAGGCGGGGAAAGGACGTTATCGTACATCTGAAGGATGAAGGAGGTAACATTATGACGAAAGAAGTATTAACGGCCATACAGGAAGCTGTAGGCACACAGGTATTTGGAATATGGTTCCTGATCGGTGCGGCTTTTGTATTTTTTATGCAGGCAGGATTTGCAATGGTAGAGGCAGGATTTACCAGAGCAAAGAATGCAGGTAACATTATCATGAAGAACCTGATGGACTTTTGTATAGGAACTTGTGTATTTATCCCACTGGGATTTGGAATTTTACTTGGAGAGGATGCACTTGGAGGATTTATCGGAGTACCGACACTTGGAATCTTTACCGATTATGCACATTTTGACTGGTCTAACTTCGTATTTAACCTTGTGTTCTGCGCAACAACAGCAACCATCGTATCCGGAGCAATGGCAGAAAGAACCAAGTTCTTATCTTATTGTATTTATTCAGCAGTTATTTCAGCAGTTGTATATCCGATCGAGGCTCACTGGATCTGGGGCGGCGGCTGGCTTGCAAGCTTAGGCTTTCATGATTTTGCAGGTTCTGCGGCAATACATATGGTAGGTGGAACAACCGCATTTATCGGAGCTGCTCTGGAAGGAGCCAGAATTGGTAAATTTACAAGAGACAAAGATGGAAAAGTTACAAAAGTACATGCATTTCCAGGACATAACCTTGTAATCGGTGCACTTGGATGCTTTATCCTCTGGTTTGGATGGTATGGATTCAACGGTGCAGCGGCATCTACAGGATCCCAGCTTGCTTCAATCTTTATGGCAACTACGATCGCACCGGCAATTGCAACCGTTGTATGTATGGTATTTACATGGTTAAAATATGGAAAACCAGATGTATCTATGTGTCTGAATGCTTCCCTTGCAGGACTGGTAGCAATTACAGCTCCTTGTGATGTGGTAGATGCAGCAGGTGCTGTTATCATTGGTGCCGTAGCCGGATTGTTAGTTGTATTTGGCGTATGGTTCTGTGATTATGTGGCACATGTAGATGACCCGGTTGGTGCTGTTGCAGTACATTGCTTAAATGGTATCTGGGGTACGATCGCAGTCGGACTTTTTGCAACAAAGAGTGCGCCAGAGTGTACCATCAAAGGCCTGTTCTATGGTGGTGGTTTCCATCAGCTGGGATTACAGCTTCTTGGTGTTGTAACTGTTATGGCATGGACGATCATTACGATGACAATCGTATTCAAAGTAATCGATAAGACAATCGGACTCAGAGTTACTGAAGAAGAGGAAATCGTAGGTCTGGATGTGAAAGAACATGGTCTTGCATCTGCATACGCAGGATTCAGTTTGATGGATATCACAGAAGGAAGCATGAGTATCAATGAAAATACAGAGCTTGGTGAGAATGATTACGATGAAGCAACAGAAGCTCAGAGAGCAGCAGCTATCAAAGTGGCAGCTCCGGTAGATCCAGAGACAGGAATCCACAAAGTGGTTATTATCGCAAAACTTTCAAGATATGAGAAACTGAAGAGTGCCTTAAATGATCTTGGAGTAACTGGAATGACTGTTACACAGGTTATGGGATGTGGAGTCCAGAAAGGTGCCGGCGAGAAATATCGTGGTGTTGAAATGGACGTAACCGTACTTCCAAAAGTAAAAGTAGAAGTTATCGTAGGAAGCATTCCGGTAGAAAAAGTCATCGATACTGTTAAGAGAACACTCTACACAGGACATGTTGGAGATGGTAAGATCTTCGTTTACAATGTACAGAAAGTTGTAAAAGTACGTACAGGTGAGGAAGATTATGACGCATTAAGAGATGTGGAATAAAAGAGAATTATAAAGATTAGAAATGACTGATAATGGAGACAGCTGTTATGATAGAGAGAAATTTCTATATGGCAGCTGTCTTTTTTATGCAAAGTATTCGAAAGAAGCTGCCAGTGGCAGTTTCTGTAGATGTCAAAGCAAGCAAGAGAAGTTTCCGTGGCAGGTTCTGTAGATGTCAAAGCAAGCAAGAGAAGCTTTCAGTAACAGGTTCTCTGTGTTTTAGAAAAGAATTGAAGCAGTATGCTTGACATAAAGAGATTCTGGCACTATAATAAAATTTACCTAAAAGACAGTCTGCAAACCAGAAAAGCAACAATTCAGGGCTTGTACTGGTTTCGACGGGGGTCTGGAAGTTGGAGAAGCCATCCGTAGTGGGACACTACGTTAAAAGTTCCATCTAAATATAAACGCAGACAATGAATTAGCGTACGCAGCCTAATTAGGCAGCAGTCGGCCCCGGATCATCCGCTGTTCGGGTCACCGGCTTCAAACAGGCGGAGCACTTCGTTTCCAAAGCTTTGAGGAGATGGAAGAACTTATGAAGCTACTAAAGTGTGTAACCTGTCATTAGGTGACACATGGAGGGAATGTCAGAATAATGACTGTGATGGGAGATGCTCGAATGGATGGGCTTTCGGACGCGGGTTCAACTCCCGCCAGGTCCACTAAAAAAATATCCCGGAATTCTTAGTTGTAAGAGTCCCGGGATATTTTTTTGTACCAAAGTATGCAAGAGAAGCTGCCAGTGGCAGGTTCTCTGTATTAGAATATAATGAATGATAATGAGAATAAATATCAAAATAAAGAAAAGTAATTGCGCTTCTAAAAAAGCTATGCTACATTTATTGAGTTAGAAGCGTGCAACAAAAGTTCAATAGACTAACTTGATAAATATATGTTGGTTTAACAATATAAAGAAATTATCACAGATAGTCTGAAAAGCTTGAGGATATAAAAAGACAAAACAAGGATAAAAGTATGAAAAAGCGGATTGTAATTGCTATTTTATGTGCCACTATGTCGGTGGGAATGGTTGGATGTAATAAAACGGAGTCTTCTTCAGATAAGACCCAGACATCAACTGAGAATAAAACAACAAAAACAGATACAGCAAACGATGAAAAACAAAGCAAAGATATCTTTGCAATGGATACTTATATGACGGTCACAGCGTATGGAGAACATGCACAGGAAGCCGTGGATAAGGCAGAAGAAGAGATCAACAGATTAGACGGGATGTTATCTACCGGAAAAGAGACCAGCGAAGTATATAAACTCAATCAGGCAGGAGAAGGAACGGTATCAGAGGATACCGCCTATCTGTTTGAAGAATCAGAAAAGCTCTATAAAGAAACTGACGGCGTATTTGACATCTCTATCTATCCGGTAATGGATGCCTGGGGATTTACCACAGAAAATTACAGAGTTCCGGGACAGGATGAATTGAACGCATTGCTTGAAAAAGTGGATGCATCGAAGATTACTTATGACAAGGCATCAAAAAAGATTACTCTTCCGGAAGGAGTAAAGATTGATTTTGGAGGAATCGCCAAAGGATATACCTCTTCCAGAATCATGGACATTTACAAAGAATGCGGAGTAACGAGTGGTCTTGTAAGCCTTGGCGGTAACGTACAGCTGTTAGGTAAGAAAACGGACGGAAGTGACTGGAAAGTTGCTGTGGAAAGCCCGGAAGAAGACGGCAATTATCTTGGAATCTTACAGGCAGCAGATAAGGCAGTTATCACATCCGGCGGCTATGAGAGATATTTTGAACAGGATGGTAAGAAATATCATCACATTATTGATCCGGCTACCGGATATCCGGCGGAAAACGGTCTGACATCCGTTACAATCGTAAGCGATGATGGAACATTGGCAGATGGACTTTCCACATCACTGTTTATCATGGGAAAAGATAAGGCAGAAGCGTTCTGGAAAAAGAACAGTGATAAATTCGATACGATCTTACTTACAGATGATAATGAATTATATGTATCTGAGGGAATTGCAGATAAGTTTGAATCTGATTATGACGTTCATGTAATGAAAAAATAAGGAATGTTAGCAGAAGGAAATGTTTGGAACGAAAGATTCCATATAGTACAGTGACATGAAAAGACATAAACATGAAATAGAGGCGAAGTTATGGAAAAGGAAAAGATTATCAGAAAAATCAAACAGGGAGCACCATTTACATCAGCGGTTGTAGTTGCAGCATGTATCGGGGTGTCGTTAAGCGGGTATCAGGCACCGGTGTATGAAGCACAGGCACAGACAAAAGAAACAAAACCAGTCAAGACTGAGGAGACGAAAGCTGAAGAAGCACAGGCAAAAGGTTCTTTTGATCTGGAAGATGGAATCTATAAAGGAACCGGAACCGGTTATGCAGGCGAGATCAGCGTGGCAGTTACGATCAAAGATAAGCAGATTACAGCGATTGATATCTTGAGTTCATCGGATGATGCAGCATTTTTTAACCGTGCGAAAGGTGTGATCGACCGCATCATTGCAGGACAGACACTGGAAGTCGACGTGGTATCGGGAGCGACTTACAGTTCTAACGGAATTATCAGTGCAGTAAAGAATGCACTGACAGGTGAAAAAGACAGCGGAACAACCGGGCAGTCACAGTCGGGCAATGCAGCGGCAGAAGGAAGTACGCTGACACTTGCAGATGAAGCGGAAGCGGCAGCATATAAAGACGGAACCTACTACGGAACGGGAACAGGATTTGGTGGTACTTTAAAAGTACAGGTTGTGATCAGCGGTGGAAAGATTACATCGATAGACGTGATCGAGAATCACGATGACAGCAGTTACTTAAGCCGTGCAATGGCTCTTATCAATAACATTATTGCAACACAGAGCACGAATGTTGATGTGGTATCAGGAGCAACCTACAGTTCTAACGGAATCAAGAGTGCGGTAAGAGATGCATTAAGACAGGCAGCGGTAAGCGGAAGCGCAGCAGCTGAAAATGCAGCGGATGACAGCCAGTCATCACAGGATACATCAGATACCACACAGGTAACCGGTAATTTCCCTTATAAAGAAGGAATCTATTACGGAACAGCAGAAGGCTATAACGGTGACATCGAAGTTGCGGTAGTCCTTCAGGATCAGTCCATCAAAGCCGTACTTGTGACAAAGAATCATGACGATGCCAGATTCTTCGACCGTGCGATGGAAGTTGTAAAGAATATTATGAAAAAGCAAAGCACCGATGTAGACGTGGTATCGGGAGCAACTTATAGTTCCAACGGTCTGATCAATGCAGTGAAAAATGCATTAAAAGAAGCCGAAAAAGCAACGAACGGACAGCAGACGATAGAAGAAGAGAAAAAAGCAGACACTACAGAACTTGAAAAGCTTCTGGAAGAAGCAGACGGACTGGTACAGGACGAATACACAGAAGCAAGCTGGGCGGTGCTTGAAATAAGACTAGAAGATGCGAAGAAGCTTGTAGACGCAGATAAGACAAAGATCACGCAGGATGAGGTAGACGAAGCAGTTTCCAATCTGAATCAGGCGATGGCGTTACTTGAGAAAAAGGACGACGGCGGAGACGATAATGATAATAACATTTTCAAAAATGGAATTTATGAAGGAATCGCGCTTTGTAAACCGGATGAGGATGAAGATTTTGAGGCATATAACCTGTCCTTAAAAGTTACGATCAGGAACGATAAGATTGTTGCGGTTACGGATGTGACAGGCGATGGAGATTCATCTAATGATAAATACATCAATAAAGCAGCAAACGGAACATCAAGCAAGAAAGGCGTCGCAAGTCAGCTGATCGGCAAATCCGATGCAGAAGGAATTGATGTGATCAGCGGGGCAACCTGCTCATCAAAAGCAATCCTGGAAGCGTGTGATAACGCACTGGTTGCTGCAAAGAACAGTAAGGCAGAAAGCGGAGAATAAGGAGAAAAAGAATGAGAGAATTCTGGGTGAGGCTGGTCAGTGCGATTGCTGTAGTGGGACTGATCTTTGGATATAATTCAGTCCTGGATACAAGAGCAAAAGACGACCAGATTGCAAAATTAAATGCCAAGATTACCGATGAAAAATCCGGTGATTCCGAAGAATCCTCCGACGGAGCTTATAAAAACGGAACTTATACCGGAGAAGCAGATGGATTCGGAGGAACGATTGAAATAGAAGTAAAGATAGAAAAACATAAAGTTGCAGAGGTAAATATCGTATCAGCGGACGGCGAGGATGGATCGTATCTGTCAATGGCAGAAGATATCATTCCGGAAATTGTAGAGGCACAGAGTGCAGATGTGGATACCATAAGCGGAGCAACCTTTAGTTCTACAGGAATCAAAAATGCAGCAAAAGAAGCACTGGAAAAGGCGGTAGAGTAAAGTGGCAGAAAAGACAGAGAAAAAGTTAAATGTAAAACAGATGAAAAAAATACATACCTGGTTAAGAGCAGCCATTCAGTTATTGTATTTTATCTTTATACCATCTGTGTATACCGCAGCATTTGCCGGAGTAAAATACATATTTACACAGATCGGAGCAGGTGAAAAAGTGGCACTTACTTCATTCGTAAGTGTACTGATCGTCGTATGTGTATATACGATGATCTTCGGAAGGTTTTTCTGTGGATTTGCCTGTGCGTTTGGAAGTTTTGGAGATGCAGTAAATGCAATATATAGAGCAGTCTGCAAGAAATTAAAGAAAAAGCCGGTTCAGATACCGGAGCATGTGGCATCAAAACTTGCATATTTAAAATATGTATTGCTGATCATCATCGTACTGATGTGCTATAACGGTGTATACAGCAAGGCGCAGGGAACAAGTCCGTGGGATGTATTCTCTATGCTTCATGCAGGAAACTTCCGCCTGGGAGGTTACGGAATTGGTCTTGTTATATTGATTTTGTTGATTGTGGGAATGTGTCTGGAAGAACGTTTCTTCTGCAGAAACTTATGTCCGATGGGAGCAGTATTTTCACTGGTTCCGGTATTACCGTTATTCTCACTTCACAGAGACCGGGGAAACTGCATTCCAAAGTGCAGTGGCTGTACAAGAAAATGTCCATCCGACATCGGACTTCCGGAGGACGGATCATGGAAGGTAGAGGGAGACTGCTTTCAGTGCCAGAAATGTATCGACACATGTCCGAAGAAAAATATCCACTGCGGAGTAAAGGCACTTCGTGGAAATGAAATATGGTTCACAGTACTTAGAACTGTGATTTTACTTGGATTGTTTATCTGGCTTGGTGTATAGCCGGATCATAACAGAAGAGATCCGACGGCGACGGATCCTGAGAAGTAGTCAAACGCATCCATATGGAATTATAAGTCACCTTACGTTCGAAAGAATCTGCCAGTGGCAGATTCCGTAGATACCATAGCATACAAGAGAAGTTGCCGGTGGCAGGTTCTCTGCATTACGGGGATTTGTAAATAGTCTTTAAGGATGCGCAATTTTTGGGTTATAGGTTAGCGATGGCTAACTTAATAATAAAATTTATCAATAAGGAGGCTTTTATGAAAAAGAAAGAGATGAAGACAAAAGCAATGGCTGTGGCCATGTCAGCAACAATGGCAGCCAGCATTTGCCCGGCTGTACCGGCAATGGCGGTAACAAAAGACCAGGTGGCAAAAGATGGCGTATATACAAAGACAGCTCATGTTACAAGAACAGAAGCAGATGTAGACGATGAATGGGATGAATATGACGTTGAAGTCTCTCTGACTGTAAAAGATGGGAAATTCTCAGATATCACAGTAACTCCGGGTGAAGGGTATACAGATGAGAATAAAACATATCTGGCAAAAGCATACAGTAAGTCAAAAGGTATCCAGACATTATTAAAAGATAAAGATGCAACAGAAGATACAATTAACGGATGGGATACTGTATCAGGAGCAACAAGATCCTCAACAGCTATTAAAAAAGCAGTCCTGGAAGCAATCCAGTCAGCACCAGTAGCAGAAGCACCGGTAACAGTGGATACATCTGCTCTGGAAAAATCAATCGAACAGGCAAAAGCGCTGAATGAGTCAGACTATACAGCAGAGACATGGAGCGTATTAAAAGAGAAACTTGCAGCAGCAGAGACAGCTGTTTCTGAAAAGAAATCCCAGGATGCTGTAGATACAGCAAAGAATGAACTGGATGCAGCAATTGCAGGACTTAAGAAAGCAGAAGTGGCAAAAGAAGTTTATGTATTGATGAATATTCCATATAATGCATTTTATCAGGCTGATACAAACAGTAAAACAGACGCCGTTTCTTCTGCAACACTTCAAAAAACAAGAGTCAGTCGTCTTGCGGGTGGATCTTATCATGTAGACCCGGAGGGTTCAGATATCAGCGGAGTGACATTCCCTGTTAAAATCAGTTCAGATGCGTTAAAGAATTATAAGCAGGTTACGGATGACAGTAAAGTTTCTATTACGACAAGTGTAAAAGGAAATACAAGTACAACAGAATATACAGGAAAAGATGCCCTTTTTGAAAGCGAAAACTATTCTTATTATATTTTGAGTGAAGAACCATCATATTATAAAGAAGCATCGGTTGAATCTGATGGAACTCTTTCGTTTGGTAAGGTTATAGGAACAGCACAGACATTAAGTGATGCTACAGGAGAATTTTCAACAGAGACACGTTACGGAGATTATGAATTAGATATGACTGGTTTGCCAGATTCTATTTCTAAAGTATACGGTGTTGTGATTGGAACGAAAGAAGGAGATAAATACGGACTTCGCCATGTGGAAAACATTTGGAAAAAGACAGAACTTGCATGGAGTACAGGATTTGTTACAGAATCACATGGAAACCAACTGAGTTATGAAAATTACAAGGCTATGATGGGACAGACCATTAACCAGGTAACTTATTATACAGATGCAGGAATTTATGAAATTCCGGTGAATATCTATGTGCCGGTTAAATTCTCAGGGGAAGTAAAAGTTGAAGATACTGAGCTGGAGTCTGGAGAAACAACGTATACAGTCAGTGGTATTCCGGATGATTACGAGGCACAGTACAGCGTAAAAGGGCTTAAAGATGTAAAAGCAAAAGATGGAAAACTTACATTTGACAGCAAAGATGCAACTCCGGGACAATACACTTTGACAATCAGCGACAAAAGTGGTAAATACGCAGATATTACTACAAAGTTCCTTCTTACAACAGATAAGGTACCGGTTAGTTATGATGAAGAAAGTAATGGTTTAGTACCGGCAGAAAAATATAGCCAGAATGATGCAGATGCGTACGTGAAAAATATTTCTTCAGTAACAGTAAATGGAGAAAAATATGCAGCAACAGGAAAGGGTTCTGTAAAGATTATTAAAGAAGATGGAACATTAGACACAACAGCAAAGCCGTTTGCAGATGCAAAAGATGGGGATAAATATGAAATCACAGTTGCATCAACTGGATATACAACTGATTATGATTTCACATATACAGTGAACGATCAGAATGAATACAAATATGTATACGCAGGACTTACATGGGCTGAGTACTGGGCAGCAGAAGGTGTACAGGCAGCAGGAGATGCTTCATCATCTGAGGCAGTAGATACAAAGGGAGAATCCGATAAGGGAGCATTCGATGTTGTAACACGTGCAACAACAAACCACGGATTACACAGAGGAAGCTATCAGTGCTCATCAGTCATCTATATGAAAGATGGATCTACTTACAGTGTAGCATACTATCCGGAAGCAGACAGCCGTACAACGGCAGTACTGACAAATGGCCAGAAAGTCACATACAATACAGATGATATTGACCACTACATCGTAACAGGACTGAAATATGTACCAGTGAAAGTTGCAGCAGCTGATTACGAGGCATTTGCGCAGAAATATGCAGTAGTAGAGAATGGCTCAGAGTTAACAGGAGGATTCTCAGAAGGAAATCTTTCAAGCTACTCAGGAATCACAGCAAATGTAACAGAGAACACCAATGGTCTTAAGACAGCAACTAAGAATGAGGATGGATCATTCAGCTTCTCAGCAAGAGAAACAGGAACAGAATCCGGAATCACAGGACAGGAATTAAAGACAGCACCAACAGCAGAGGATGCAGGACTGACAGTCAAAGAAGCAAAGGGATCATACGGAGAGTTCTTAAGAGTAGATCTGACTCAGAACTATGGAGATCTTGGAGCAAATATGCAGGCTGTAAAATGGACATATTATGGCGATGACAGCACATACAGCAATGCAAAAGCAACATACGGAACAAAATTCGCATCAGATAACTGGATGCATAAATCAATGGGAATCCAGCTCGGACTTACTGATTCCTTAAGATGTACCCTTCCAGAGGGAACAGATGGAACCGGATACTGGACAATTACAATCTCAGCACTTGGATATAATGATGTAACATATCAGTTCCAGGCAACCGATGAGAACATCGTAAAACCAGATGCCGGAGAAATCAATACAGCAAATCTGGAAGCAGCAATTGCCAAAGCAGAAGCACTGAATAAAGATGAATACACAGAAGCAAGCTGGGAAGCAATGCAGGTAGAGTTAAAAGAAGCCAAAGAAGAATTAGAGGCAAAACACTCACAGGCAACAGTAGATGAAGCAACAGAGCACTTAAATGCAGCAATCGATGCACTGGAAAAATCAGAGACACCTGCAGAAGTAGACACAGCAAAACTGGAAGCATCTATCGCCGTAGCAGAAGGTTTAAAAGAAGCAGATTACACAGCAGACAGCTGGAAAGCAATGCAGAATGCACTTGCAACAGCTAAGGCAGTACTGGAAGCAAAAGAAAGCCAGAAAGCAGTAGACAGCGCAGCAGAAGCTCTTGACAGTGCAGTAGCAGCACTTGTAAAGGCTGATTCAGAAGATCCGGTCAAAGAAGTATCTACAGACGCACTGGAAAAAGCAATCAGCACAGCAGAAGGCTTAAAAGAGTCAGACTACACAGCAGACAGCTGGAAAGCACTTCAGAGTGCCCTTACATCAGCTAAGACAGCATTGGCTGAGAAGAAAGATCAGACAAGCGTTGACGCAGCAACAGAGAACCTGAACAAAGCAATCAGCGCCCTTGTAAAAGCATCTTCAACAGCAGGAAGTACAACAACTACAACAGGTACATCCGGAACAAAGACAGGCACAACAGGATCAAAGACATCCGGAACAGCTACAGGATCAAACAGCAGCACAAAAGCAGCTAAGACAGGAGATCCGGCAGGTGTACTTGGATGGCTTGGACTTGCAGTTTCTTCACTCGGAGCAGGAATCGGTGGATTCAAACTGAAAAGAAGAAGAGACGAAGAAGAAAAATAGGCAGTGTTCATAGAAAAAGAGTATATCATACGATGATTCACTGAGAAGGAGTTTCAGAAGTGAAAGTGCTCTGTGAACATATCTGATAAAAGGCAGGATATTTATCATATCATGTATGGACTTCTGAAAAGTTAGAATTAAAAATCTAATGATTCGGAGAACAAACAGTACATGATAAGGTGGAAGTCCTGCCTTTTTTATTGCCATGGATTTGTAAGGAGATGCGAGAGTGTGTCTGAAAATCGTTCCTGCAATCTACATGCCCCATTTTGTGGTATGTTTTGCTTGCATTTGGTTGATGTAGACCATTACGTTGCCCTCATTCAGACAAAATCTCCCACAAATTGTGACATATATCTTGTAGAAAGCATTTTCAAGACACACTTTAGTGGCAGGTTCAAAAAAGATGTAAAAGTACTGACGGTGGAGAGCTGTATAAGAAAATATAAATATTTTCACAAAGCTAACATAGTTCTTTGTTATAATATAATTAAAATGTCGGAAGGCATGAGGATTTTCAAAAATAATGCAAAATCAGGACATTTATACCATTATGAGAAAAACATTTTTAATCCATAAGAATTGTAAGAAAGATATACGAGGAGGGCACACACATGGATAAAATTAAAATTTTAGTAGTAGACGATGAAAGCAGAATGAGGAAGCTTGTAAAGGATTTCTTGGGGAGAGAAGGATATCAGGTAATTGAGGCCGGGGACGGTATGGAAGCAATGGAAAAATTCTATGATGAGAAGAACATTGCACTGATCATTCTGGACGTTATGATGCCGAAGATGGACGGATGGCAGGTATGCCGTGAAGTGCGTCAGGAATCAAAAGTACCGATCATCATGCTGACAGCAAGATCAGAAGAAAGAGATGAACTTCAGGGATTCGATCTGGGCGTAGATGAATACATTTCCAAACCGTTCAGTCCGAAGATTCTGGTTGCCAGGGTCAATGCAATCTTAAGAAGAGCCAATGTATTGGGCGGTGGTGATGAGATTGATGCCGGAGGTATTCTGATTGACAAAGCAGCACATCAGGTGAAGATCGATGGAAAAGAGATTGAATTAAGCTTCAAGGAATTTGAGCTGCTTGCGTATTTTGTGGAAAATCAGGGCATCGCATTGTCAAGAGAGAAGATATTGAACAATGTATGGGATTATGATTATTTCGGAGATGCAAGAACGATCGATACCCATGTGAAGAAATTACGAAGCAAACTCGGAGAAAAAGGCAATTATATCAAGACCATCTGGGGAATGGGATACAAATTCGAGGTTGATGCATAATGAAGATAGAAAATTTAAAAAAAAGGATGAAACCACAGAATGTACACCGGTCTTTAAAGACGCAGATGAGTATGGTATTTGTGGGACTTCTGATCTGTCTGGTAGCAGCATTCATGATCATCAATGGAAGATTTCTGGAGCCATATTATATCCGTAATAAGGAATCACGTTTTATCGAACTCTATGAGAATCTGAACAATGTATCCAATGATGATGACTGGGATGCGAAAAAGAAGAATGATTCATTGCTTCATTTTGCAGAAAAGAATAATATATCTTATCTGGTTATTGAAAAAGATAGCGATGTCCATACCAATGTCCATGATAAGAATATGCTGAAAAATCAGTTGATGGGATATTTCCTGAATCAGGCGCAGAAAGAAAGCAGTGTGCTCAAATCAACGGATAATTACCAGATCACAAGATCCTGGGATCCGTGGAATCAGAACTACTATATCGAAATGTGGGGAAATCTTGATGACGGAAGCCAGTTTCTTTTAAGAAGTCCGGTAGAAAGTATAAAAGAAAGTGCGGCAATATCCAATCGTTTCTTATTATATATAGGAAGTATTCTGATCGTTATTACGGTTCTTCTGATCTGGTATTTTTCAAAGCGGATCACAGAACCGTTAAGAGAACTTGCAAGATTATCTGACCGTATGGCGGATCTGGACTTCGAAGCCAAATATACCAGTGGAGGGAGTAATGAGATCGGAGAACTGGGAGCGAACTTTAACCGTATGTCTGAAAAACTGGAAAGCACGATCTCAGAATTGAAAAAAGCGAACAACAGCCTGCAAAAAGATATTGAACAAAAAGACAAACTTGAAAAGATGAGAAATGAGTTCCTTGGAAATGTATCGCATGAGTTAAAGACCCCGATTGCACTGATCCAGGGATATGCAGAAGGGCTAAAAGAAGGGGTTAACGAAGATGCAGAGAGCAGGGATTTCTACTGTGATGTTATTATGGATGAAGCAGCCAAGATGAACCGTATGGTGAAAAATCTTCTTACATTAAACCAGCTGGAATTTGGTGATGAGGATATTGTATTTGACAGATTTAATCTGACAGCACTGATCAGAGGGGTGTTACAGAGTATGGAGATTCTTGCTGATCAGGCGGATGCAACTGTGAATTTCCGTCAGACAGAAGATATCTACGTATGGGCAGATGAATTTAAGGTAGAACAGGTAGTGAGAAATTACGTAAGTAATGCATTCCACCATGTAAGCGGAGACAAGGTAATAGAAGTTAAGATGATCGTAGAAGGTGATAAGGTAAGAGTCACAGTATTCAATACTGGTACACCGATCCCGGAAGAAGATATTGGTCATATCTGGGATAAATTCTACAAAGTCGATAAGGCGCATACAAGGGAATATGGAGGCAACGGAATCGGATTATCTATCGTAAAGGCAATCATGAAGTCCTTCCATCAGCAATACGGAGTAAAGAATTACGACAACGGTGTTGAATTCTGGTTCGAACTTGATGTAAAATAAAAACTAACAGTTCACCTGTGAAAACACATAATGAAAGGCAGGACAAAAAATGATCGCAATTATTGATTACGACGCAGGAAACATAAAGAGTGTGGAAAAAGCCATGCAGCTTCTGGGACAGGAAGTAACGATTACAAGAGACAGAGACACCATTATGAATGCAGACAAAGTCATTCTCCCGGGAGTAGGCGCATTCGGAGATGCCATGGGCAAGTTAAGACAATATGGTCTGGATGAAGTGATCCGTGATGTGACAGCAAAAGGGACGCCGTTCCTTGGAATCTGCCTGGGATTACAGTTATTATTTGAAAGAAGTGATGAGACACCGGGCGTAGAAGGTCTTGGTATCTTAAAAGGTGAAATCTTACGAATTCCGGATAAAGAAGGTCTTAAGATTCCGCATATGGGATGGAACTCTTTAAAATTCCAGAATAACGGACGTCTGTTCAAAGGCATTCCGGAAGATTCTTACGTATATTTTGTGCATTCTTATTATCTCAAAGCAGAAGATGAAGGAATCGTAACAGCTACAACAGAATACAGTACCCATATCCATGCATCCGTAGAACAGGGCAATGTATTTGCCTGCCAGTTCCATCCGGAAAAGAGCAGTGATATCGGAATTCAGATTCTGAAAAACTTTGTGGAATTATAGGGAGGATGAACAGATGCATACAAAGAGAATTATCCCATGTCTGGATGTTAACAACGGAAGAGTCGTAAAAGGTGTGAATTTTGTGTCACTGCGTGATGCAGGTGATCCGGTAGAGATTGCAAAAGCTTACGATAAAGCAGGTGCCGATGAGTTGGTATTTCTGGATATTACAGCATCTTCAGATGCCAGAGGCACAGTTGTAGACATGGTACGTAAGGTAGCAGAAAATGTATTTATTCCATTTACCGTCGGTGGAGGAATCCGTACGGTGGATGATTTTAAAGCATTGTTAAGAGAAGGGGCAGATAAAATATCCATCAATTCATCTGCGATTAATACACCGGATCTGATCTCAGAAGCTGCAGAGAAGTTCGGAAGCCAGTGCGTGGTTGTTGCGATTGATGCGAAGAAGCGTGCAGACGGAAGCGGATGGAACATTTATAAAAACGGCGGACGTATTGATGTAGGGATTGATGCGGTAGAATGGGCAGCAAAGGTTGAAAAACTGGGAGCAGGCGAGATCCTTCTTACCAGCATGGACTGTGACGGAACAAAGGCCGGATATGATCTGGAGCTTACAAAAGCAATCGCAGAAGAAGTGAATATTCCGGTGATTGCATCCGGAGGAGCCGGTAATCTGGAGCATTTTTACGATGCACTGACAGAAGGAAAGGCAGATGCGGCGCTGGCAGCATCGTTATTCCATTATAAAGAACTGGAAATTAAAGAAGTAAAAGAATATTTGAGGGAAAGAGGCGTATCTGTCCGTCTGTAATATAAGAGCAGACAGCAAAAGCAGATACAAAGAAGATAAAGAAATGGCAGCAATTAATAATGACTGGCTGGAAGCTCTAAAAGGAGAGTTTAAAAAGCCTTATTATAAAAAATTATTTGAAACGGTGAATGAAGAATACAGGACCAGACAGATATTTCCGCCGGCAGATGATATCTTTAATGCATTTCACCTGACACCTTTACATAATGTAAAAGCGGTTATTCTGGGACAGGATCCTTATCATAATGTAGGACAGGCGCATGGTCTTTGCTTTTCTGTAAAGAAGGGGGTAGATATTCCACCGTCTCTTGTGAATATTTATAAAGAACTCCATGATGATCTTGGATGTACGATCCCGAATCACGGATGCCTGACCAAATGGGCTGAGCAGGGTGTACTGATGCTGAATACAGTACTGACCGTAAGGGCGCATCAGGCGAATTCCCACCGGGATATCGGATGGGAAGAATTTACCGATGCAGCGATCATGGCATTAAACAGCCAGGACAGACCGATCGTATTCATCTTATGGGGAGCACCGGCGCAGAAGAAAGCGAGAATGCTGAACAATCCGAAGCATCTGATCTTAAAGGCTCCGCATCCAAGTCCGCTTTCGGCATACAGAGGATTCTTTGGAAGTAAGCCATTTAGCCAGACGAATGATTATCTAAGGGCGCACGGGGTAGAACCGATCGACTGGCAGATAGATTAAAGAAAAGTAAAAATTGAGGGAGTATAGAAGATTTATGAAACGAATAAAAGCACTGATTGCAGTAGTCGGAGCAGGAGTACTTCTGACTGCGTGTGGGAATCCATCTAAAAAAGGAGTGGAATACCTGCAGGAAGGGGAATATGATCAGGCAATCGAACAGTTTGAACAGGCAGTAGAAAAGAACAAAAATACAGGCGATGCCTACCGGGGAATCGGAATTGCCAAATGGGAACAAAAAGATTATAAGGGTGCAAGAAAAGCATTTTTAAAGGCACTGGATAATGATGCTGAGCAGACAGGAACGATCTACAATCTGATCGGAAGCTGCGATCTGAAACTTGAAAAAGGAAGCGAAGCACTGAATTACTTCAATCTGGGACTGGAGCAGGATGACATCAGTAAGAAGCTGAAAAAAGAGATGCAGTTCAATGTGATCGTTGCTTATGAACAGATGGAAGACTGGGAAAGTGCAGAGGTAAAATTAGAAGATTACCTGGCAAGCTATCCGAATGATAAAGCTGCGAAGAAAGAAGCGGAATTTTTGAAAACCAGATAGGGAGAATACAGAAAAAAAGTATGATTGAAATTAAGAAAGAGACAGAACGGGTTATTCTCGTTGGCGTAAGTCTTTCCGAGACAGATGATACAAAAGAGTCACTGGAAGAATTAAAAGATCTGGTATCCACAGCAGGAGCCGAAACCGTGGGAATGGTGATACAGAACAGGGAACAGCAGCATCCGGGAACGTACGTTGGAAAAGGAAAGTTAGATGAGATCAGAAGCCTGATCTGGGAACTGCGGGCGACCGGAATTGTCTGTGATGATGAATTATCCCCGGCACAGATGAAGAACCTTCAGGATGAACTGGATATCAAGGTAATGGACCGTACACTGGTGATCCTGGATATCTTTGCTGCAAGGGCATCTACAAGTGAAGGTAAGATCCAGGTAGAGCTTGCACAGTTAAAATACCAGCAGACACGCCTTACCGGATGGGGAAGAGCCATGTCAAGACTGGGAGGAGGAATTGGTACCAGAGGACCAGGAGAGAAAAAGCTTGAGATGGACAGGCGCCTCATTAAGAGCAGGATCGCGCAGCTTAACCGGGAATTAAAAGACGTTAAGAAGCACAGAGAAGTCACCAGAGAACAAAGAAGCAGAAGCCACATGCCGGTGGCTGCAATCGTAGGGTATACGAATGCAGGAAAGTCTACACTTCTGAATACATTGACAGGAGCAGGCATCCTGGCAGAGGATAAGCTCTTTGCAACGCTGGATCCGACGACGAGAGACTTAAAGCTCCCAAGCGGTCAGGAGATACTGATGACAGACACGGTAGGATTCATCCGGAAGCTGCCGCATCACCTGATCGAGGCATTCCGAAGTACCTTAGAGGAAGCAAAATATGCAGATCTGATCATTCATGTGGTCGATGTATCCAATCCACAGATGGATGAGCAGATGTATACGGTATATGAGACACTTCAGAATCTGGGAGTCAAAGATAAGCCGGTAATCACGGTATTTAACAAGATGGACCGTGCAGAGGAATCTTGGGTTCCAAGAGATATCCATGCAGATTATCATGCGAAGATCTCGGCAAGAACCGGAGAAGGAATCGAAGAATTCCTTCAGACGATCGAAGTAGTACTGCGGGAACAAAAAGTAGAGGTTGAAGCCGTCTATCCATACAAAGAAGCCGGGAAGATTCAGCTTATCAGAAAGTACGGGGAACTTCAGACGGAAGAATACAGAGAAGATGGAATCTTCGTACAGGCCTACGTGCCGGCAGAGCTTTACGGACAGGTACGTCCGGAAGGTGTAGATCCGAATAACTGCTTATAAGCTCTGGAAAATGTAGAATAATCTTTAAAACCACAATCGTAACAGACCTGTGTGCGTGGCACACCGGCAGATAATAATTCTTTTGCAAGCAGGAGCCGCTTCTGGGAAATGTATTGTCCCAGTGTATAGCCGGTTTCCTGCTTGAATAGTCTCATCATATAATATTTACTGATATAGAACTGACCGGCAATCTTATCGATGGCCAGGTCTTCACAGAGGTGTTCGCCGACATAGTCAAGGATGGCGAGCACTTTTTCGTTGCAATTATCGGTATCGATGAATTCGAGCCGGTTCTTTCTGGTCGCACGGTTTAAGTGGATCATGAATTCAAGAAATACAACCTGACGGTAAAGTTCAGAAGCATATCCACCGTCTGTAAAAGAGTGTTCTAACTGTGAGATGGACCGGAACAAAGAACTTTTTTCCGGGGACGGGATACGCAAAACATTCGAATGTTCCTTCTGGGCTTTCTGAAAGCAGTAGCTTAAGTCGTAAGTGTCTGTCTGATAAGCATTCATAAAATTTGGTGATATATATACGATGATACGTTCATAAGGATAGGTGTTATCAACCGTAAGCTTATGGATATCCCCCTGCTTTACCAGTACGATATCATAAGGCTTCAGATCATAAGAACGTCCTTCGATCATGTAATTGACCTTTCCGCGTATGAAGATAGTGATCTTGTCAAAATCATGATAATGGTATTCGACTTCGTTGGTTTCCTGGTCTGTCAGATGAAACAGCCGGAATTCGCTGTTTAAATATCCTTTTTTTGTATATTGTTCCATTGAAAAACCTCCTGTTGATCCATAAGCGTTATATGAAAACATCAGCTGCTTAAAGTAGATAAGAAATATTGGTGATGTCTGTTTGTATCAGAATATGTTCTGGTTATTTTAAGAAATCACCATGCGTTCGGAAAACATTGTCAGTGGCAGGTTATCTGTATTAATTTTAAATGAAAAGAGCATTATTTGCAATAAAACAAAGCATTATTTGTATAGAATATGGAAATAATGCCTGTTATGATAAGGATAGGTGAGAACACTTTTAAGTTGAAAAAGTATGGAAAATTCCGCAGGGATCTTTTGGATAAGGCAAAAATGAAGAACCAAAGATAAGAGGTACACGGAATGCCAAAAAGCAGGACAAAGAAGTAAAAAGAAGAAATAAAAAGAGTATATAAAATCAGGAGGAATAAAAATGAAGGTAGTATTAGAGCGTTATCATGGATTGGGGAATGATTATCTGGTATTTGATCCAAATCATAATGAGTTAGCATTAGACGCTGCCAATGTCAAGATGATTTGTGACCGTAATGAAGGACTCGGAGCTGACGGCGTTTTGGAAGGTCCGATTCTGAAAGAAGATGGAATGTACGTAAAAGTATGGAATCCTGATGGAAGTGAATCAGAGACAAGTGGAAATGGTGTGCGTATCTTTGCGAAATATTTAAAAGATGCAGGATATGTACAGAAGAAAAACTTTAAATTATATACAGGAAACGGACCGGTAGAAGTGACATTTCTTAATGAGGATGGAAGCCGTCTTCGTGTATCTATGGGGAAACTTTCATTCTGGAGTGATGAGATTCCGGTTATCGGCGAAAGAAGAGAAGTGATCAATGAGGATATGGTATTTGGAAGAACGCTGTATCCGGTAACCTGTGTATCCATCGGTAATCCACATTGCGTCATTCCGATGCGCGAGATATCCAGACCACTGGTATGCAAGATTGGTGATTATTCTGAGATTGCAAGATATTTCCCGAACAGAATCAATACACAGATTATGAAAGTAATCGATAAGGAAAATATTGCAATTGAGATCTTCGAGCGTGGTGCTGGATATACCAGAGCTTCCGGAACAGGAGCATGTGCAGCGGCAGGTGTTGCGTATAAGCTTGGACTTACGAATAGTAAGGTGATCGTGCATATGCCGGGAGGAGAGCTGCAGGTAGAAGTAGAAGATGATTGGAACGTCTATATGACAGGAGATGTCTTCTATGTTGCAAAGATGACGTTAAGCAACGAATTTGCAGAAAGACTTCGAGCGTTATAAGTCGTACTAGGCACAAACATATATTCGTGTTATACTAGGGCATAAGGAGGAAACCTTATGCCTTTAAAATTTGTATTCGGGCCGTCCGGCTCAGGAAAATCAACATATTTATATCAACATATTATCGAAGAATCGCAAAAATACCCAGAGAGAAATTATATCGTATTAGTACCGGAACAATTTACTATGCAGACGCAGAAAGATCTGGTCATGATGCATCCAAGACATGGGATTATGAATATCGATGTATTAAGCTTTGCAAGACTTGCATACCGTATATTCGAAGAGACGGGGGCGAAGAAGCTTCCGGTTCTGGATGATGAGGGGAAAAACCTGATCCTTAGAAAGATCGCAGGGGATTACGAAGAGAAACTGACGGTTCTGCGGGGAAATATCAGAAAACTTGGCTATATCAGCGAAGTAAAGTCGGTAATCTCGGAATTCACACAATACGATATCGGAGAACCTGAGATAGATAAGATGCTGGAAACAGTAGAAGCCGATTCCAGACTTTATTATAAATTAAAAGATATTGAGATCCTGTATGAAGGATTTCAGAATTATCTGAAAGAACGTTATATTACAAAAGAAGAGCTTCTGGATGTTTTAAGCAGACAGGTGAAGGATTCGGACATTCTTAAAAACAGTACGGTTGTGCTAGATGGATTTACCGGATTTACGCCGGTGCAGAACAGGCTGATGGTGGAACTGATGCGAAGATGCAGGAGTGTATGGGTGACGGTGACCATCGATGAACGGGAAAATCCATATGCATACAGACATCCGTATCAGTTATTTGGACTGAGTAAGCAGATGGTAACAACGCTGATAAAGCTTGCGCAGGATAATAAGATCAAAGTGGAAGAACCGGTAACACTTTATGGATATCCGGTACACCGCTTTCAGGATAATAAAGAACTGGCTTTTCTGGAAAGAAATATATTCCGGTACGGTGCAGGCGTGTATGGACAGAAAGTGGAAAATCTGGAAATACACGTAACGAGAAATCCAAGGCAGGAAGCAGAAGCTGTGGCAGAAGGAATCCGTGAACTGGTCAGAAAGGAAGGATACCGCTACCGGGAGGTAGGAGTCATTGTCAGTGATATGGAAGTATACGGGGATTATCTGGAACAGGCATTTCAGACATATGACATCCCTGTTTTTATGGATCATAAAAGAAGTATCCTTTTAAACTCCTTTGTGGAATATGTAAGAAGCCTTCTGAACATGGCGGAGAAAAACTTTTCCTATGAAAGTGTATTCCGTTTTTTGCGAACCAATCTTGCCGGGTTTACACCGCAGGAGACGGATGAGCTGGAAAATTACGTGATAGGACTGGGAATCAAAGGATATAAAGGATGGCAGAACCGGTGGATCAGACGTCTGAAAGGAATGGAAGAAGAGGAGCTTGACAGATTGAATCATTACCGGGTACAGCTTGTGGAAAAAGTAGATGGTCTGATGTTTGTTCTGAAACAGAAGCGCAAGACTGTCAGAGATATTACAATGGCTGTGTATGAATTCATGGTGCAGGAGAACATTCAGGCCAGGCTTCAGAAAACAGAAGAAGAATTCCAACAGGCACAGGAACTTGCGCTTGCCAAAGAATATTCTCAGATTTACCGGATCATCATAGAGTTGTTTGATAAATTTGTTGAACTTCTTGGAGAAGAACAGGTGAGCCTGATTGAGTATTGCAAATTACTGGATGCAGGCCTTGAAGAAGCAAGGGTTGGGGTCATACCGCCAAGCGTCGATCAGGTTGTGGTCGGAGATGTGCAAAGAACAAGATTAAAAGATATTAAAGCATTATTCTTTGTCGGGGCAAATGACAGCTTTCTTCCGGGAGCATTGATGAGAACAGGTCTGTTATCAGAAAGAGACCGGGAGAAGTTCAAAAAGGCGGATTATGCATTGTCTCCGGGTGGAAAGGAAAAGGCTTATGTCCAGAAGTTTTATCTGTATATGAACCTGACGAAGCCATCACAACAATTAAAAGTATATTATAGTAAGGTGTCATCGGCTGGAAAATCACTTCGGCCATCGTATCTGATTCAGGAGCTTTTGCGCCTGTATCCAAAGCTTAAGGTGCAGGATGAAGAAGAAAAAGCACTGGTCCAGAAAGAATTTACGGAGAGGACAGGAATTGCGTATCTGATCCAGGGACTGCAGGATAAAAATCTGGATCTGGTATGGCAGGAATTGTATACCTGGTATCAGAAAGATCCGGTGTGGAAAAGAAAAGTAGACAAACTTTTGGAAGCGTGGTATTACAAGCGTCCGGAAGATCCGCTTGCAGATCTGGTGGCAAGAAAGTTATACGGAGAGAACTTTGAGGGCAGTATTACCAGGATGGAGAGATATGCTTCCTGTGCATGTGCACATTTTCTGGCATATGGTTTACAGTTAAGAGAAAGACTGGTGTACGAATTCCAGGCTGTGGATCTTGGAAATGTGTGCCATCTGGCTTTGGAAATATTTTCGAAAAAAGCGGCAGAAGCGGGCGGCTGGACGACGCTTAGCGAAGAGCTTCAAAAGGAGCTGATCGATGAGTGTGTGGAAGAGGCGGTTACAGATTATGGTAATTCCGTATTATACAGCTCTGCAAGAAATGAGCAGTTGATCGTGCGTATGAAGCAGATGCTGGAGCGGACGGTATGGGCACTTACCAGCCAGCTGCGTGCCGGTGATTTTGTTCCGGAAGCGTATGAGTTACGCTTCTTTGGAGGAAAAATCGACCGTGTGGATGTATGTGAAACGGAAGACAAGGTATATGTCAAAGTACTGGATTATAAAACCGGAAGCAAGGCATTTGATGTCGTGGCATTGTATCATGGCCTGCAGCTGCAGTTGATGATTTATATGGATGCGGCTGTTTCGGTAGAAGAAAAAAGACATCCGGGAAAAGAAGTTATCCCGGCGGGAGTATTCTATTACCGTATTCAGGATCCGCTGGTAGATAAAACAGAGGATAAAGAAGAGGCAGACCGCGCGATCCTAAAACAGCTCAAACCAGATGGCATCATTCCGCTGGATACAGAGATACTGAAGCATCTGGACAGGGATGCATCGGGAGAATCACTTGCAGTTCCGGTAAAATATAATAAAAACGGGACGGTCTCAGGCTATTCCAAGGTTGTGTCAGGAGAAGATTTTGCGGCCATGATATCTCATGCAAGGAAAAAGGTAGATGATGCCAGAACCCGTATATTAAGTGGTGATGTAAGTGCACTTCCATATAGAAGAGGACAGGAGAGCGGCTGCGATTACTGTCCGTACCGGCACATCTGCGGATTCGATATAAAAGTACCGGGATACGAATACCGGGATATCGGAAGTGTTGGAAAAGAAGAAGCACTTGCGGCTATGAGACGGGAAACAGAGTCGGAAGAAATGAAAGGAGGCGCATAGAAGATGGGAGTAACGTGGACGCAGGAACAGCAAAAAGTCATAGACTTAAGAAACCGGAATATCCTGGTATCGGCAGCGGCAGGTTCCGGAAAAACAGCAGTACTGGTAGAACGTATTATTACGATGCTTACCAAAGATGAGCCTCCGGTGGATGTGGACCGACTTCTGATCGTTACATTTACAGAAGCGGCAGCGGCAGAGATGAAAGAAAGAATCCGGCTTGCGATCGAGAAAAAATTAATGGAATATCCCGACAATGAACATTTGAAGCAGCAGGCAACCCTGATTCATAATGCGCAGATTACAACGATACACAGTTTTTGTCTGTCGGTAATCCGTGACCATTTTCATGCGATTGATATTGACCCCGGATTCCGGATAGGAGAAGAGGGAGAGCTGAAGCTTTTAAGACACGATGTCTTAGAAGAAGTCCTGGAAGAAAAATATCAGGAAGGAAGCAAAAGATTTCTGGATTTTGCATCGGGATACAGTACAGGGCGTAATGATAAAAAGATTGAAGATCTGATCTTGAAGATATATGAATTCTCGAGAAGTTATCCAGATAGTGAAGCGTGGCTTGATTCTTGCGTGAAAGCGTATGAAATCGAAGATCTGGAGGCATTCGAAGAAAGTAATGTCATCAAAAAGATCCTGCAGGATGTACAGAAGAATCTGGAAGACGCAAAAGCACTGGTAGAATTCGCAATGCAGACAGCGTTAAGTATAGATGGACCGGCGGCATATGAGGCTGCACTGGAAAAAGATCTGATCGTTATAGAGGATCTACAAAGCGCACGCACATACAGACAGCAGTCAGAAGCATTTGCAAATGTAAAATGGGCCAGACTTCCGGTGAATAAGGATAAGACGGTATCCGAAGAGAAGATAACACAGGTTAAAAAGCTAAGAGAAATGGTGAAAGGCGTGGTAAAGAATATTGCGGCGCAGTATTTTTACGAGACGCCGGAAGCAATGATAGAAGATATGAATCTGTGTGCGCCGGCCATGGAGGAACTGGCAGATCTGGTTCGTTTATTTGGAAGCCGGTTCGAAGAAAAGAAGCGTTCGCAGAATATGATTGATTTTTCCGATATGGAGCAATATGCACTCCGGATACTGACACAGAAGACGGAGGAAGGATTTGTTCCGTCTCCAGTGGCTTTGGAATATCAAAAGCAATATCAGGAGATCATGATTGATGAATATCAGGACAGTAACCTGATACAGGAAGCAATCCTGACCAGTGTGTCAACGTGCAGAAGCGGAAGATATAATATCTTCATGGTAGGAGATGTAAAACAGAGCATCTATCGTTTCCGTTTGTCTAAGCCGGAACTGTTTCTGGAAAAGTTTTACACATATAATATAGAAGAAAGTCAGACCCAGAGGATCGATCTTCATAAGAACTTCCGGAGCAGAAAAGAAGTATTGGAAAGTGTGAATGCGATATTCGGACGGATTATGACAGAGAAGCTTGGCGGAATTGTCTATGATGATCAGGCTGCGCTGTATCCGGGAGCGGAATACCCGGAGAATGAGAACCTGAATACAGAAATTTATCTGATCGACAGCGATCTGGACCGTGTAAAAGAACGTTATCAGTTGGAAGAAAATGAAAACAACGCAGAAGAACTGTCGAAAATCGCGTCAGAAAAAGAACTGGAAGCAAGAGCAATTGCGATGCGTATCAGGGAGCTTTTAAGAACACAGAAGGTTACAGATAAGGCTACCGGCGAGCTGAGAAATGCGAAGTATTCCGATATCGTAATACTGACAAGAAGTGTAAAGGGATTTGCTGATGTATTTACAGAAGTGCTCAACCGGGAAGGAATCCCTACGTATGCTGGAACGAGTGAAGGATATTTTCGAACGCAGGAGATAGGAGTGCTGCTGGATTATCTGCGTACACTGGATAACCGGAGACAGGATATTCCGCTTACGGCAGTGCTTACGTCGCCGTTTTGTGGATTGGATGCAGAAGAGTTAGCAAAGATAAAATGTTTCTATCCGGAACTGCCGTTTTATGAAGCAGTTGTCAGATACCGGGAAGATGACGAAGAAAGAAAAAATGAAAAAGATGAAGTGATCCGTACGAAGATCAGTGCGTGTCTGGAGCAGATGGATGCATTCCGGAGAATCGTTCCATTTACACCGATGCATGAGCTGCTGTGGAAGATTTTGGAAGATACAGGGTATGGGGATTATGTAGCGGCCATGCCGGGAGGACAGCAGAGAAAAGCCAACCTGGAGATGTTGATCGAAAAGGCAAGAGCATATGAATCGACGAGCTATAAAGGACTGTTTCATTTTGTAAGATATATTGAACAGCTGCAAAAATATGATGTGGATTACGGAGAAGCTAGTATCGAAGACGAACATGCAGATACGGTAAGAGTTATGACGATCCATAAAAGTAAAGGACTGGAATTTCCGATCGTAATTGTTGCCGGTATGGGAAAACGCTTTAATATGCAGGATGCAAGAAGTGCAGTAGCACTGCATGCCGGTATGGGAGTAGGACTGGATGCGGTTGACCTGGGACTTCGGACAAAGAGTCCAAGCATCGTTAAAAAAGTGATTCAAAAAGAAGAAGTGTTAGAAAGCCTTGGGGAAGAACTACGCGTACTCTACGTAGCACTGACGCGTGCGAAGGAAAAACTGATCATTACCGGTACGCTTCCAAGACCGGAAGAAAAGTTAGAAGAAAGCCGGATGCTTCAAAGAAGTAATCAGAAGGAATTGTCATTTGGCGAGTTAAGCCACGCCGGAACCTATTGGGACTGGATCCTGCCGGCGGTACTTGGCTGTGGGGAGGATGTACCGTTAGAGGTAAATATCCTGCATTTTGAAGATATTGTAAAAGAAGGACTGAAAGAAGAGACAAAGGGAGTGATATCGAGATCACTTCTGGAAAAATGGGACACAGACAGAGTCTATGAGCCTGAAATGCATACGGTTATGGAAGAACAGTTCGGATTCCATTATCCATATGAAAAGAGCAGTACAAGAAAGCTAAAATTTACAGTTACAGAATTGAAAAAGCGTGCGCATGAGATCGCAATGGATCATAGTCTGGAGGAAGAAGCACAGGAAGAATTACTTTATGAAGAGCCGGAAGTGACACCGTTGATACCAACTTTTATGCAAAAAGAAGAAGGACTGACCGGAGCACCAAGAGGAACCGCATACCATAGAATCATGGAGCTTCTTGCATTTGAAGGACCGGAACCCGACAGCATAGAAGCGGTTGCAGAGTGGATTGACGGGATGGCTGCCAGTGGAAAGATAGAAAAAGAGGCAGCTGAATGTGTGAAAGCATACGATATCTTCCGGTTCCTGGAGACGTCATCCGGAAAGCGGATGAAAAAGGCCGCCAAGAGCCAGAAACTCTGGAAAGAGCAGCCGTTTGTATTAGGGATAGATGCGAAAGAGCTTTATCCGGAAGAAGAGGATGGAGAACTTATACTGGTACAGGGAATTATCGATGCATATTTTGAAGAAGAGGACGGACTGGTTGTGTTGGATTATAAGACGGACCGGGTGAGAAAGGCAGAAGAATTGGTGGAAAAATATCAGGAACAGCTGCGGTATTATGCAAAAGCACTGGAGCAGATGACTGGGAAAAAAGTGAAAGAAAAGATTATCTATGCATTTTCACTTGGAAAAGAAATACGTATATAGAAAGAAAAGAATGTGAGAAAAAGAATGACGCAAAAAGGAAATGTGTCATTCTTTTTTTTGATGCCAAAGCATGCAAGAGAAGCTGCCAGTGGCAAGTTCTCTGTATAGCAAAATATAATATATGTTGACATACTATATTATACGACGTATAATATGTGTAAAGAAATAATATTGTGATGCAAATTATAAAATAACAAGGAAGTGAGCATATGGTTTTTAATACAGGAGCAGCGCTTCTGGATGCAATCGTCCTGGCTGTTGTGTCGCGGAAAGAGGAAGGAACATACGGATATAAGATCACACAGGATGTCAGAAAAGCAATCGATGTGTCAGAATCTACGTTATATCCGGTCCTTAGAAGATTGCAAAAAGGGGAATATCTGGAAGTATATGACCGGCAGTTCGATGGAAGAAACCGCAGATACTATAAAGTGACAGAAAGCGGCAAAGAACAGCTTGCGATGTACCAGACTGAATGGAAGAATTATTCGAAAAAAATCAGCGCATTATTTGAGGGAGGGAGTTTGGAATGAACAGAATAGAATTTATGGCTGAGTTGTCGAGACTCCTGGAAGGAATTCCGGAAGAAGACAGACTGGATGCACTGAACTATTATAATGATTATTTTGACGATGCGGGCAGTGAAAATGAGCAGAACGTAATAGAAGAACTGGAAAGCCCGGAAAAGGTCGCTATGAAGATCAAAGCCGAAAGAGGGGATATAGAGGTTGTAAATATTAAGAGCACAGAGGCCGGGGAAGAGGAAGAGGCCGGATCTGGATATCAATATTATCAGGAATCAAAAGAAGAAACCGGATACAGAGAAAAGAATGTATATTATGATAACGGAACCTATACATATGATAATGATAATCCGGAAGAATCAGAAGCAGATAAGCCGTGGACCAGTAAACCATTAAAATATCTTCTGATCGCAGCAATTATTCTGGTAGGATGTCCGGTTATCGTTCCGCTGGCAGCAGCTTTGGTGGTAACAGTACTGGCACTTGTGGTAGCAGCATTTGCAGTATTTGCGTGTATTGTGATCGCATTTGCGGCAGTGATTCTGGTAGGAGTTGTGCTTTTGTGTTCCGGAATTGGAAGTCTTATAAGTTCTGGTGCAGCAGGACTTGGGATCATGGGAATTGGACTGATTGTAATACCGATAGGGCTGATTGGAACAATTGCAGGCATAAGACTATGTACGATCGTATTCCCGGGGATGATAAGAGGAATCGTATGTGTATGCAGAAAACCATTTCACAGAAGAACGGAGGTATAGCTTATGAAGAAAAGATGGAAAATATTCTGGATTGTATGTGGAGTAATGTTCCTGACCGGTGTGATATGTTGTGTGGCAGCTAACAGAGTGTTTGGGGTAACATTGACAGATATTGCAGCAGAATTTCCGCATGGAATTGTGATTGGATCAGACACAGATGAGGATGACTGGGATGATGATGATGGTGATTGGGATGACGATGATGATTGGGATGACGACGATGATGATTGGGATGACGATGATGACGAGGATGACTGGGATGACGATTGGGATGACGACGATGATAAGGATCATGCGGCAAAGATAGAGAATAATAAGAATAAAGCTGCTACGAATACAAAAGAAAGTGGGAAAGAACGCATGCTCAATGGAAATGGCAAAGCAGTTTATCAGCAGATTACATCAATCAAAGGAAAAATCTATGCAGGAAGGGTGTACTTTAAAACTGCAGCAACAGATGAGATTACAGTTGAGAGTAAGGATACACATGAAAAACTTGGATTTCAGGCTTATGAAGAGGACGGAGTCCTGTATCTGAAGACGAATAAAAAGGTGAAAAATAAAAATGATATAGGAAAAGGTTCAATCACAGTGACATTACCGGAGAAACAGACATTTGACAAGATTGATCTGACACTGAAAGCTGGAGAATTAAATGCGGATGAATTCAGCGCAGATGATCTTGAAGTAAAAAATGGAGCCGGAAAGGTATTTGTTAAGGATTTTACAGCGAAAAAAGCAGAATTTGAAAGTGGAGCCGGATCATTGTCTGGAACGGGTGATGTATCAGAAAAGATGGATATAGATTGCGGTGTCGGTGAGATAGATCTGAAACTTAAAGGCAGCCAGAATGATTATAATTACGATCTGGAATGTGGAATCGGAGAGATACAGTGTGGCGACAATAGATACAGCGGTTTTGGAAGAGAAGTACATGTAGATAATCAGGCTTCGAAAGAGATGAAGATTGACTGCGGCATAGGACAGATTACGATCAGTTATGCGACAGAAATGTAAGGGACTTTTGAAAAAAGCCGGATTTGAAATATAAAAAAAGAGTCTAAGAAAGAGCAGGAGGATATGAAGATGGAGAATAAGAGATTATACCGTTCAAGAAAAGACAGAATGATCTGTGGAGTATGTGGAGGGATTGCAAAATATTTTAATATTGACCCAACATTAGTCAGACTGGCATTTGTACTGATTGCGTTGTGGGCAGGATCAGGAATCTTTGCATATATTATTGCTGCAATTATTATTCCAGATGATCCAAATGAAGTGTAAGAGATTACAGTATCCGGGAATTGCGCAGCAATATAGCAATCTGTGGACAGCAGTAGGAACATAAAATAAAATCAAAATAACAGTATAGTTTGCAAAAAGCGGGCCATAATAAGAAAAAAACGAAAGGAAGTTCTTATTATGGCCCGAAAAGCAAAAGCACCTGTCCGGTTTGACGATCTTGCACCGGAGGATAAGCTGAAATATGAAATAGCTGACGAACTGGGACTCCTGGACCGTGTTATGCAGGATGGATGGAAATCCCTGACTTCAAAAGAAACAGGAAGGATCGGAGGTCTGATCACCAAAAAGAAACGGCAGGATCAAAAAAATGACAAAAATATTACGAATGTTAATTAGTATGAAGATTATGTAATAAATGTTGAAAAGGGAATATCCATTTGCTATAATCGAAAAACTGGAAAAGATTTGTGTGCCTGTTTGAAATGCGTAATATGGTCAGAGCCGTGTTGCCATTTGCGCCATGTACAAACCGCAGACAAGAATTAGCAGGTGAGGATATGAACGAGAAGATTAATGTTTTAGATGTGAATATAGACAGCTGTACAGCTAAAGAGGCCATGAAAGAAACCATTGCTTTTCTGGAGTCGGATCCTGTAAGTGTTGTAGAGATTGTAACCGTGGATGGTCTGATGCAGATGAATGATCTGCCGGAACTAAAAGAGCAGATGAATGAATTCAATCTGGTGCTGGCTGGCGAAAAGCAGATATTAGAAGCTGCGGATACCAGGAGTGTATCCAGAGTAAAAGAGATAGATCTTAAGCTCTTTTTTAAGATGTTTATGCGATATCTGCATAAGAATCATAAAAGGATCTATCTGTTGGTGGAATCCGAAGAAGAAGGGCAGGAAGCATTCCGCTACATGCAGAAGTATTACAGCGGGATCCAGCTGATCGGACTGGCGAAGGTGTCGGCAGAGGCAAGGGCTGATGATATGCTTGTCAATGCGATCAACGGAAGTGAGGTAGACTGTGTATTATCGGCATTATCCGTTCCTCTTCAGGAAGATTTTATTGCAAAGAACCGGAATCTTCTGGATGCCAGGGTATGGATCGGCGGAGGAAAAAGGATGTTTTCGGATCAGAAAAACGGTCTGGGAAGAGGACGTATTGCGCACTATCTTCTGAATCATTTTTTTAAAAAAGAACTGGAAAAACGAAAAAAAGAAGAAAAGTTCGAATCGTAAGAAAAATATAAGAAAATTGTTTCGTTATTATGTCCATGGTATAAATGTGAATAAATTGTGAAAAAACCGAGGAAATCACCAAAAAAGTGTGATTTCCTCTTTATTTTTTTGGTCATATATATTAAGATAAGATTTAGCAGTATACATTTTAGAGTTTTAATGGAAAGATTTGTTGTGAAAAATGTATATTGAAAAGAGTGGAGGAGATGGAATATGATATCTAATCAAATACTTCAAAACACAATTGAAGGATTGAAAGGGATTACACGAATTGACTTTTGCGTGATGGACACAGATGGTAAATCTCTTGCAAGCACATTTTCAGAACAGGAGAACTATGTAGAGGAGGTTATCTCCTTTGTTGAATCCCCGGCAGACAGTCAGGTTGTGCAGGGATATCAGTTTTTTAAGATTTTTGATGAGCATCAGCTGGAATATATCCTTCTTGCAAACGGAGGAAGCGATGATGTATACATGGTAGGCAAGATTGCAGCCTTCCAGATTCAGAATCTTCTGGTCGCATATAAAGAAAGATTTGACAAGGATAACTTTATTAAAAACCTGTTGTTGGATAACCTGTTGCTGGTAGATATTTACAATCGTGCCAAGAAATTACATATTGACACAGAAGTAAGACGTGTTATCTTTATTATCGAGACAAAGCATGAAAAAGATACGAATGCGTTAGACAACGTGCGCAATCTTCTGGGCAACCGTACCAGAGACTTTGTGACAGCCGTTGATGAAAAGAATATTATCGTAGTAAAAGAGCTTGAGCCGAATGACGGACATGCAGAGCTTGAAAAAATTGCAGGGAACATGTACAACCTGTTGAAAGATGACGGGGAAGAAGATGTTCTGATCGCATATGGAACTGTAGTAAATGATATCAAAGAAGTATCAAAGTCATACAAAGAGGCAAAGCTTGCGCTTGATGTAGGTAAGATCTTCTTCAGTGAGCGCAGCGTGATCGCATACAGTGCTTTGGGAATTGGCCGTCTGATCTATCAGCTCCCGATTCCGCTTTGTAAGATGTTCATACGTGAGATTTTTGAGGGGAAATCGCCGGATGATTTTGATGAGGAGACATTGACAACGATCAATAAATTCTTTGAGAATAATCTGAACGTATCAGAGACATCCAGACAATTGTATATACACCGTAATACACTGGTGTACAGACTGGACAAGCTTCAAAAGAGCACCGGTCTGGATCTTCGTGTGTTCGAAGATGCCATTACTTTTAAAATCGCACTCATGGTTGTGAAATATATGAAGTATATGGAGTCATTGGAGTATTAATAATTCAGGAGGAAACTATGATCGAACTAAGAGAAGTAACGAAAGAGTACTCAAAAGGGGTTGCAGCCCTGAATGGTGTCAATCTTAAGATTGAACAGGGCGAGTTTGTGTTTATCGTAGGAGACAGCGGTTCTGGTAAGTCTACTTTGATCAAACTTATTATGAAGGAGCTGGAGCCTACATCTGGAACGATTATTGTAAATGGCAATAACTTAAGCCGTCTGAGACATCGTAAAATACCGATGTACAGAAGAAATATCGGCGTAGTGTTCCAGGATTTCCGTCTTTTAAAAGATCGTAATATTTATGAAAATATTGCGTTCGCTCAGAGAGTTACAGAGACACCTGCAAGAATCATTAAGAAAAAAGTACCGGCTGCATTATCACTGGTTGGTCTTGCTCAGAAGTATAAGGCGTTCCCAAAGGAACTGTCAGGTGGAGAGCAGCAGAGAGTTGCGATCGCAAGAGCGATTGTCAATGAGCCTGCAATTCTGCTGGCAGATGAGCCGACTGGTAACCTGGATCCGACAAACTCATGGGAAATCATGAAGCTGTTGGAAGAGGCGAACGAAAGAGGAACTACGGTTCTTGTCGTTACACATAACCAGGAAATCGTAAATGAGATGCAGAAGCGGGTTGTTACAATGAAAAAGGGTGTCATTGTAAGCGACGAGAAAAAAGGTGGGTATAAGAATGAGAATTAGTACATTAGGATATTCGATGAAGCAAGGCGTTAAGAACATCCGCAGAAACAAGATGTTCTCGATTGCGTCTATTGCAACAATGGCAGCGTGTATCTTCTTGTTCGGATTGTTCTATTCCATTGTAGTCAACTTTAACTACATAGTTGAGAAAGCAGAGGAAGGTGTGGCAATCACCGTATTCTTCAACGAAGATGCGACTCAGGAGCAAAAAGATGCAATTGGCAAGGAACTTAAGAAAAAAGATGGCGTTTTAAAAGTCAACTATGTAAGTGCGGATGAAGCATGGAACAAATTCAAAGATCAGTATTTTGGAGAATCTGCTGATCTTGCAGAAGGATTCAAAAGCGATAACCCGCTTGCAAATTCGGATAACTATGAGGTATATCTGTCAGATGTATCAAAACAGAAATCTATCGTATCTTATGCAAAATCATTAGAAGGTGTGCGTAAGGTTAATAAATCAGATGTAGTAGCAAAGACACTTACCAGTGTGAACAAGCTGGTTGGATATGTATCAGTTGCAATTATTGCAATTCTGTTAGCAGTATCCGTGTTCCTGATCAGCAATACCGTTACTATGGGTATCACCGTACGACGGGAAGAAATTGCGATTATGAAATATATCGGAGCGAAGGACGGATTCGTCCGTGCGCCATTCGTAATCGAAGGTCTGATCATCGGAGCAGTGGGAGCGGTTATTCCGTTGGTATTATTGTACTTTATGTATGATAAGGCAATTACATATATTATGGCAAAATTCAGTCTTCTGAATAATATCGTAGACTTCCTGCCGGTTGCAACCGTATACAGAACATTACTTCCAATCGGAATTATTCTCGGTGTTGGAATTGGTTTCTTAGGAAGTACTGTCACGATCCGCAAACATCTTAAGGTGTAATGGTTCTATCCGGGAAAGGGGCAGTATATGATTAACAGAAAGAAGATGGTAAGTCTTCTGCTTGTCCTGACACTTTGTTCGGGGATGGTTGTGAATGGCTATGCATCCGAGATTGATGACACCAAGAAAAAAGCAGAAGAACTGGAAAATAAGAAAAAGACTGCAGAAAATGAAAAAGCATCTCTGGCAGAACAGTTAAAACAGCTGACGCAGGAGATGGAAAATACAAAGAAGAAGATTACAGAAAAAGAAGACGAAATTACAACCAAGGAAGAAGAGCTGGTTCAGGCAAAGATTGATGAAGACGATCAGTATAATAGTATGAAAAAAAGAATCCGCTACATGTATGAAAATGGTAATACCGGATTCGTAGAGATTCTCTGTTCGTCAAAGTCCATCGGCGAGTTTCTGAATAATGCAGAGTATATCAGCACGATATCGGGATACGACAGAGACATGCTGGTAGAATTCCAGAAAGTAGTAAAGAATGTAGAGGCACAGGAAGCATCTCTGAAAAAGGAATATGACAAACTGCAGACGATGCAGGATGATTTAATTACAAAGCAGGATAATGTAAGCCAGCTTGTACAGAATAAGCAAAGCGAGATTCAGTCTCTGGACAGTGAGCTTGGTGATACAAAGAACAAACTGGCACAGCTTCAGGCTGCAGCAGCAGAAGCAGAAAGAAGGCAAAAAGAAGCTGCTGCAGCAGCGGAAGCGGCAAAACAGGCGGCAGCACGGCAGGCAGCAGCTCAGGCTGCAGCTGCAAAGAAAAGCAGCAGTAGTTCTTCAAGTTCAGGAAGTTCTTCGGGTTCTGCAGGATCTTCGGTAGTGTCTGGTAATGGAACATTTGCACATCCTTGTCCTAGTGGGTATATATCCAGTGGTTTCGGATATAGAACACAGCCAATCGCAGGTGCAAGCACGAACCATAAGGGAATTGATTTTGCAGCAGCTACCGGAACACCGATTTATGCAGCAGCATCCGGAACGGTAGTTTCAGCAGGGTATGCAGGTAATGCAGGAAACCTTCTGGTAATCAATCATGGCGGTGGTCTGGCAACGTATTATATGCATTGCAGTAAGATCTATGTCAGTGCCGGACAGAGTGTTACAAAAGGACAGAATGTGGCAGCAGTAGGAACAACAGGTAATTCAACAGGACCACATTTACATTTCCAGGTAATGTTAAATGGAACACCGGTGAATCCGGCGAATTATCTGTAACAGGTAAGAGGCAGAAAAATAGAATGAAAAACAGAAAAAGTTTTTTGAAAGGGGCGCTTTGCGGCGCCCTTGCTATGTTATTAGTGGCAGGACTTGTGTCCTGTGGATTGCGTATAGGAAGCGGAGATATTACCGCAAAGACAAGTGAGAAGCTGTCAGAACTTCAGAATCTGATTGACAAACATTACATGGGTGATGTGAAAGAAAAGGATCTGGAAGATGGCATATACAAAGGATATATCAGCGGATTAAATGATCCGTATTCGGTATATTATAATAAAAAAGAGACAAAAGCACTGTATGAATCAACCGGCGGGGAATACGACGGAGTCGGGGCAGTTATGTCCCAGAGCTATGATACCGGAGTGATCACAATCACACAGGTATACAAAGATTCTCCGGCAGAAAAAGCTGGATTAAAGGACAATGATATCCTTTATAAGGTAAATGGAAAAGAAGTTACCGGAAAGGATCTCAGCAAGGTTGTAAGTAAGATAAAAGGGAAAAAAGGTACAACAGTCAAGCTTACAGTATTGCGAGGGGAAAATGCAGATGAAGTAACTGTCACGGCAACGAGAGATACCGTACAGGCACAGACGATAGAGTATAAGATGCTGGACGATCAGATTGGTTATATTGATGTGTCGGAGTTCGATACCGTTACCTATGACCAGTATAAGAGTGCACTGGAAGACCTGGAAAATCAGGGGATGACAGGACTGGTGGTAGATCTTCGTAATAATCCGGGAGGTTCGCTTAAGACAGTATGTGATATGCTGGATCTGATGCTTCCAGAAGGATTGATCGTTTATACTGAAGATAAAGACGGCAAGAAGACAGAGATGAAATCAGATGATGAGCATCAGTTTACCAAGCCGATGGCAGTGCTTGTTAATGGCAACAGTGCCAGTGCATCTGAAATTTACGCAGGCGCGATCCAGGATTACGGTATCGGAAAGATTGTCGGAACACAGACCTATGGAAAAGGTGTGGTGCAGCAGATATTTGATCTGGATGACGGAACTGCTGTAAAACTTACAATCGCAAAATATTTTACCCCAAAGGGAAGAAGTATCAACGGAAAAGGCATTACACCGGATACAAAGATTGAGTATGAGCAGGATGAAAATAATCCGGACACCGATAACCAGCTTGATAAATCGGTAGAAGAAGTAAAGGCACAGATGAAATAGAGACAGAAGAATAAAAGATGACCGTCAGGCAATGACAATCATACGGATAAAATGAATTGTAAAGGGAATGCAGTTTTGCATTCCCTTTTACTATGCCTTATGGTAAAATAAAAACAATGTAAAAAATTAGTTTAACCAGTAAGGTAGGAGGAAGAAACATTGATTAATCAGTTAGTAGCCAACATAAAAAAGACAGGAGCACCAATCGTAGTAGGATTAGATCCGATGTTGAATTATATTCCGGAGCACATTCAGAAAAAAGCATTTGCAGAATATGGTGAGACATTGGAAGGTGCAGCAGAAGCAATCTGGCAGTTTAACAAAGAGATCGTAGACAAGACATATGATCTGATCCCGGCTGTAAAACCACAGATCGCAATGTATGAGCAGTTTGGCCTTCCGGGACTTGCAGCATTTAAAAAGACAGTAGATTACTGCAAGGAAAAAGGACTGGTAGTAATTGGAGATATCAAACGTGGAGACATAGGCTCAACTTCCGCAGCATATGCCGTAGGACATATCGGAAAAGTAAAAGTCGGAAGCAAGACATACGCACCATTTGATGAAGATTTTGTAACGGTTAACCCATATCTTGGTTCTGACGGAGTGAATCCGTTTCTGGATGTATGTAAGGAAGAAAAGAAAGGTATCTTCGTACTGGTAAAGACATCTAACCCATCCAGCGGTGAATTCCAGGATCAGAAGATTGACGGACGTCCACTGTATGAGCTCGTAGGAGAAAAAGTAGCTGCATGGGGCGAAGAAGTCATGGGTGATGAGTACAGTTATGTAGGTGCTGTTGTCGGAGCTACATATCCAGAGATGGGTAAAGTATTAAGAAAAGTAATGCCAAAGGCATATATCCTGGTTCCAGGTTACGGTGCACAGGGTGGAAAAGGAAAAGATTTGGTACATTTCTTCAATGAAGACGGACTTGGAGCAATCGTTAACTCTTCCAGAGGAATCATCGCAGCATATAAGCAGGAGCAGTATGCAAAATTCGGAGCAGAGAACTTTGGAGATGCATCAAGAGCAGCCGTTGAGACAATGATCGCAGATATTAAAGGAGCTCTCGAGAACAGATAGAGAAAACAAAGGAAGATATCATGCTATGAGCATGTATCTGTTCTGGACCAGAGAAAAAAAGATGAAAAGGTTACTGTTTACACAGTGTGTGAACAGTAACAGCAAGAATAAAGTCAGGAGAAAAAAGGAACATGGAGAGAAAGAAAGAGCAGGCAAAAGTCCTGTCACAGGAGATGCTTGCAGATGGAATCTACAGTCTGTGGATCGAAACAGAAGCAGCACTTGAGGCAAAGCCGGGACAGTTCGTATCTGTATATACAAAAGACGCAAGTAAATTACTTCCGCGTCCGATCAGTATCTGTGAAATTGATAAAGATGCAAAGAAATTAAGACTTGTATACAGAGTAACAGGAGAAAAGACCGGAACAAAACAGTTTTCAGAGCTGAAAGCCGGTGATACCGTTCCGGTGATCGGACCACTGGGAAATGGATTTCCGTATGAGAAGGCAGAAGGAAAGAAAGTATTTCTGATGGGCGGAGGAATCGGAGTACCTCCGATCCTGGAGCTTGCAAAACAGATGAAATGTGAAGAAAAGCAGATCGTAGTAGGCTACAGAGATGCACATACATTCCTGAAGGAAGAGTTTGAACAGAACGGAAAACTCTATATCTCTACAGAAGACGGAAGCGTCGGAACGAAGGGAAATGTCATGAATGCAATCCAGGAAAATGCACTGGATGCAGACATGATCTATGCCTGTGGACCGACACCGATGCTTCGTGCAATCAAAGCATATGCAGAGGAGAAGAAAATCGAGTGCTATATCTCACTGGAAGAGAGAATGGCATGTGGAATCGGAGCCTGTCTGGCGTGTGTGTGCAAGACAAAAGAAAAAGATGCACACAGCAATGTGCATAACAAGCGCATCTGCAAGGATGGTCCGGTATTCTTATCTACGGAGGTGGAATTATAATGGATATGAAAGTAAATATCGCCGGTGTAGAATGGAAGAATCCGGTAACGGTTGCATCCGGAACATTTGGTTCAGGGGAAGAGTTCAGTGATTTTGTAGATTTGAACCGTCTTGGAGCAGTGACTACAAAAGGAGTTGCTAATGTACCATGGGCAGGTAATCCGACACCTCGTGTGGCAGAAGTATATGGCGGAATGATGAATGCCATCGGACTTCAGAATCCGGGAATCGATCTCTTTTGTAAAAGAGATATCCCATTTCTTAAAAAATATGACACAAAGATTATCGTAAATGTCTGCGGTCATGCGCCGGAAGAATATCTTGCAGTAGTAGAAAGACTGGCAGATGAACCGATTGATATGATGGAGATCAACATCTCATGTCCGAATGTCAATGCGGGATTCCTTGCATTTGGACAGGATGCGAAGCATGTAGAAGAGCTGACTGCGCAGATTAAGAAAATCGCAAAACAGCCGATTATCATGAAATTGACACCGAACGTAACAGATATTACAGAGATTGCAAAAGCAGCAGAAGCAGGTGGAGCAGATGCATTGTCACTGATTAATACTCTGACAGGTATGAAGATTGATATTAACCGTAAGACATTTGCCGTAGCAAATAAAACCGGTGGTGTATCGGGACCGGCCGTTCATCCAATTGCTGTCCGCATGGTATACCAGACTGCACAGGCGGTTAACATTCCGATCATCGGAATGGGCGGTATCGCGACACCGGAAGATGCAATCGAGATGATCCTTGCAGGAGCATCCGCAGTATCTGTCGGAACAGCAAACTTTTATAATCCGAATGCAACCATCGAGATCATCGACGGAATCGAAGCCTATATGAAGAAGAACGGATTCGACTCTGTGAAGGATATGGTTGGTATCGTGAAATAAAAATAATCAAAGTATAAAAAATAAACAAACGAATATATTAATAATAAAAATGCATCAACATGGAAGAAAATTCGCCCATATTGATGCATTTTTCTATTCAAAGCAATAGAATATGACTATTGGCAGGACAGAGAGCTGATCAGTAATCAGACTTTGAAGCCGGACAAAACTCTTTTTTATGCATTTGCCAGATACACTCTGGTTCAAGTGTACAAAATAAAATACATATTTTAATGACCATTCGTCAGTTTTGTGTGTAGATTTTGTGAAACCTTTTTGTTATACTGTTAAGCAGTATGACACGGGAGTGGTTAATGTTCGCCGGCAGCGTGTCTGAAAGATGCCATCTGTAAGGTGTGCAGGAGATAACCACGCATATAACAATATGTGATAGAAATACTAACAGCAGAAATGATAAACGGAGGTTGATTGAATGAAGAAATCGTTTCAGATTTTCAAAAGAGATCTTGGCAGACTTTTCCGCAACCGGGCAGCAGTGCTGATCCTGGTAGGAATCAGTGTGTTACCATCTCTGTATGCCTGGTTTAACATTGCGGCCAATATGGATCCATATGGGAATACCAGAGGAATTAAAGTGGCGGTTGCGAATCAGGATAAAGGGGCAGACAGTGAACAGATATCCCTGGATGCAGGAAAGACTATTATAGATAGTCTGAAGGAAAATAAGCAGCTGGGATGGACATTTGTAGACGAAAGTCAGGCAAAAAAAGGAGTCCGTTCCGGAAAATATTACGCTGCCATTGTGATACCGGAAGATTTTAGCGAGTCGCTTTTAAGTATCTTATCCGGAGATATCAAACAGCCAAAATTAGACTACTATATTAATGAAAAGAAAAATGCCATTGCTCCAAAGATCACAGATACCGGAGCAAGTACGATCCAGCAACAGATCAATGATACGTTTACATCTGTTGCAGCAGAATCCATCGCTGATCTGGTAGGAGAAAAAGCCGGAGATGTGGCAGGAAAAGTAGATGAAAATAATTCCGGAATTGTAAAGGATATCGCACAGATCAGAGAGAATCTGAAGGAATACAATCAGGTCCTTGATAATTTCCAGAAGACGGCAGATAAGTCAGATTCGGTGATCCAGACTGCGGTATCTGCCCTTGATCAGGTTAAGACAACTGCCGATACCGGAGCAGCAGCCTTAAAAGACAGTACCGCTGTCATGGATGATACAAGATCAGCAGTCGGTACATTTTCAAGTGAATTCGCTAAAGGATTATCAAACGGCGAGACACTTATGAATGATACGTATGTATCTGCCGCTGCAAAGCTTGGCGTATTTGAAACAAAAGCCTCACAGGCACTGACGACTGTAGATGATACACTGACAACTGTAAACTCACTGGTGCAGAAGAACCGGGAACTCTTAGATCAGCTCCAGGCGCTGAATGACAAAATCCAGGGACATACAGAACTTGCACAGCAGTTTTCGGCACTGATCGGTGAAAAGATCACGGAACTTCAAAATCAGAATACATCACTTCAGAATCTGATTACATCGCTGCAGAGTGGAAATGCAGGAATCAAAAATGCAGTTGAAACGGCGCAGACAACAAGAACTTCTCTTGAAAAGCTTGCCGCAAGCAGCAAAGAAAGCCTGCAGAATTACAGGAATAGTTTCGATACTAATCTGATGCCGCAGCTGAATCAGTCATTAGACAGTCTTGCATCATTAAGCGGAAGTCTGTCATCAACACTGACTGGAATAGAACCTACAGTGAATCAGATGAAAGTGATCCTGAATCAGTTAAACCAGAGCTTAAAGGACAGCGCAAGTGCGCTTGGACAGACCGGAACGATACTTGCAAGGGTAGATGAGCTGCTGGCATCGGTACAGAATGACCTGGGAGCATTACAGAGCTCTGAACTTTATCAGAAGCTTGTATCACTGGAAGGAATTGACGCGGATTCTATCGCAGATTTTATGTCATCACCGGTCAGCATCAATTCAAAAGTATTCTATGATGTAAAAAATTATGGATCAGGAATGACACCATTTTATACCAATCTTGCCCTCTGGGTAGGCGGGCTGATTCTTGTTTCTATCCTGAAACAGGAAGTAGACAAAGATGAAAAAATCAAAAGATTTACCGCAGCGAATGCATATTTTGGAAGATGGCTTTTGTTTGTGTCAGTAGGACTGGTACAGGGATTTATCGTATGTGTGGGAGATATCGTGCTGTTAAAGGCACAGTGTCTGCACCCGGTTGCATTTGTATGTGTCGGAATGTTCTGCTCATTTATCTATGTAAATATTATCTATGCACTGGCACTGGCATTCAAACATATCGGAAAAGCATTAGGAGTGCTGCTTGTAATCCTGCAGATTCCTGGCTCGTCCGGAACCTATCCGATCGAGATGACACCGGCATTTTTCCAGCATCTGCATCCACTTCTTCCATTTACTTATGGAATCAATGCCATGCGTGAGTGTGTTGCCGGGATGTATGGAACGAATATCTGGAAGGATGTGGGAATCCTGGCGATTTATTTCCCACTGTCACTGCTGATCGGACTGGGACTGCGGCCGCTTCTGATGAATCTTAATCATCTGTTTGATAAGCGTCTTGCAGAGACGGAGCTCATGCTTGGAGAGACGGAAGCAGAAGAAAGAAAACGTCCAGAGATTGCAATGATGATGAAGACACTGATGCAGGATGAAGAATGGAAGCAGGAATTTATGGAAAGATCTGCAGCCTTTGAACGCAGATATCCGAAGATGATAAGATGGGGATTTGCAGGAATGATCGTGATACCGCTGATCTTTCTGGTGTTAATGTTCAGTCTGGAATCTAAATTGGTATTCCTGGTTCTGTGGATCGTATCGATCATCGTGCTGGCACTTTATCTAATCTGTGTAGAGTATTTCCACGATAAGATGGAACGCGAGCTGGAAGCAATTCATATAACGACCGAAGAACTGATACACGAATTAAAGGAGGAAAGAGGCGAATGAGAAATATATGGGAAATCTTCCGAAGAGACGTAAAACGGATCCGAAAGAATGTAATAGCCATGATCGTAATCGTTGGTATTACGGTCGTACCGTGCCTCTATGCCTGGTTTAATATTGCTGCCAGCTGGGATCCGTATGGAAATACAGGCAATCTGAAAGTAGCAGTAGCAAGCGTGGATGAAGGATACGAAGGCAGTATCATTCCAATCCAGATCAATGTCGGGGATCAGGTGCTGACCTCACTTCGGAGTAATTCACAGCTGGACTGGGTATTTACGAATAAGAAAAAGGCAGTAGAAGGAGTAAAATCCGGAAAATATTATGCGGCAATCGTGATACCAAAAGATTTCAGTAACGATATGATGAGTATCTTCTCTGAAAATATAAGCAAGCCAAGCATTACGTACTATTCAAATGCAAAAGAAAATGCAATCGCACCGAAAGTAACAGATAAAGGTGCAAGTGCAATCAAGACACAGGTCAACGAAGTGTTCATAGAGACGGTGACAAATACAGCACTGACGTCATTTAAGACAATTGCAAATGTAGCGGACCAGGGCGGTGTAGAATCCATTGCGCTGAATCTTGCCAATAATCTGGATAAGATTGCATCAGATCTGAATACAGCATCTGCAACACTTCAGTCATTTTCAGGAATGACGTCATCAGCACAGCAGTTACTGGACACCACCGGAACATTTTTAAAAGAGACACAGAGCCGGTCATCGGATACTGCATCGTCACTTAAGAAGACGAAAAAGTCATTCAGCGGAATTCAGGGAACGATAAGCGGTGCAACCGACGGGGTAAATGAAGCGCTGAATTCCGGAAAAGATTTTTATGCACAGATGTCTGACATCGTGGATCAGGCATTTTCATCGAATTCATCCAGTGCAGATGATATCGCCGGAATGCTCAATACGCTGGCTTCAAGAGTACAGAAAGTAATCGATGCGTATACATCACTGCAGAATGCGATCAATGGTATTAATGTAGATGATTTTGCAGAACTGAACCAGATCAAAGGAAATATCATAGGAAAGCTTGGAGAGACCATTGCAACACAGACAGAACTAAGAGATAAGCTTACGAATACAGCAGCATCTCTGCAGGGGGCGGCTTCCGATGCGGTGAATAACAAAGCAGAGCTCGACGCCCTGATCAAATCAAGTGCGGACAGTCTCGCAAGTGTGAAATCTGATTATGAAAAGAATGTAAAAGGAAGCCTTAATAAGCTTTCCTCTTCACTTGGAGATACAAGCGGCAGCCTCAGTACACTTATGAACCAGCTAGATCAGAGTGTGGATGGCGTCTATGATCTTTCAAGTACGGCATCATCAGATCTTACAGAGATCGAAAAAGCACTGAATAATTCCTGTGATCTTCTAAACCAGGCAGCAGCAAAGATTACAGATACAACGGCAAAAATAGGAGAAATGCAGGAAAGCGGTGATTTTTCACAGCTTCAGGAACTGATATCAGGCGACTCGAATGAAATTGCAGAATTCCTTGCGGCACCGGTAAGCTTAAAGACGAATAAGATCTATAAGATTGAAAATTATGGATCATCCATGACACCGTTTTATTCTTCGCTGTCTATCTGGATTGGCGGAATCGTCCTGGTTGCCATGTTAAAGACCGGTGTATCGGAAAAATGTATAAAAGGATTACGAGGAGTAAAACCACATCAGGAATATCTGGGAAGATATCTGATCTTCCTTGTGGTTGGTCTGATGCAAAGTACACTGATCTGTCTCGGAGATCTGCTATACCTTGGAATACAGTGTAAGCATCCGTTCCTGTTCATGCTGGCAGGATGGTTCTCAAGCATTGTATATGTCAATATTATCTATACACTTACGGTGTCATTCGGAGATATCGGTAAAGCGGTAAGCGTTGTGCTTCTGGTTGTACAGGTGGCAGGTTCGGGAGGAACGTTCCCGATCGAGGTTGCGCCGGCATTTTTCAAAGCCGTATATCCGCTGCTTCCGTTCGTACACAGCATGGCGGCCCTCAGGGAGACTATTGGAGGTATGTATGGAATGACATACTGGATCGAACTTGGAAAACTTGGAATCTTCCTGATATTGTCACTGATCCTTGGTCTGGTGCTTAGAAAGCCGATTATCCGGATGAATGAGGCATTTGCTGAAAAACTGGAAGAAACTAAGATTATGTAATCATATGATGAAAAAAGAATACAGGATGTATGGAGCCATTGGGTACCGGAACGGGGAATAAGATGCCGGGCATACATCAGGATAAAAGGGAGACAGAAAGTAAGTTGACAATGAATGTCTCTCTTTTTTCGTATAACCTGAATTGAAAAAGTGATTTTTATATGATAGAATTATAAAGAATTATGAGAACTAATAAGACCAGAAGGTCAGAATATATGGAGGTATCAGAATATGGAAAGCTATAAGCAGGAATTTATTGAATTTATGGTAGAAAGTGATGTGCTCAAATTTGGAGAGTTTACATTAAAAAGTGGAAGAAAGTCTCCATTCTTTATGAATGCAGGAGCATATGTGACAGGATCACAGCTTAAAAAATTAGGACAGTATTATGCAAAAGCCATTCATGACACATATGGTGATGATTTTGATGTATTATTTGGACCAGCTTACAAGGGAATTCCACTTGGTGTTGTGACAGCAATTGCTTATAGTGATCTGTATGGAAAAGAAGTACGTTACTGTTCCGACAGAAAAGAAGAAAAAGACCATGGCGCAGATAAGGGAAGCTTCCTTGGAAGCAAGTTAAAAGACGGAGACCGTGTCATCATGATCGAAGATGTGACAACATCCGGAAAATCCATGGAAGAGACCGTACCAAAGGTAAAAGGTGCAGCAGATGTAACCATCGTAGGACTGATGGTATCACTGAACCGTATGGAAGTCGGAAAAGGCGGAGAAAAATGTGCGCTTGATGAAGTAAAAGAGTTATATGGATTTGATACAGCGGCAATCGTTACAATGGAAGAAGTTGTAGAATGCCTGTATAACAAAGAATGCAACGGAAAAATTGTGATCGATGATACATTAAAAGCAGCCATCGACGCATATTATGAACAGTATGGTGCGAAATAATAAAAGCACAGATCAAAAAAGCGGAGGAACGGACAATGAACGAAAAAGCTTATAAGACTATGGGACTTGCAGGCGGAGCCGGAATTGCAGTAGGTATCGTTGTGGCAGTCGTAGGAGTAGCAGCCGGGATCATCTCGATCATCAGCGGGGCACGCCTGTTAAAAGAGCGGAAAGGGTTATTATTTTAACCAGATCAGGTAAGTTCCCCGGCTTCAATTGCGAAAAGCAATCGCAGTGGGAACATGTCTTGTATTATATACAGGGGAATGAAAGGTTATCACTCGGATGGTAACTATGTTAGAAGGGAGTATAAAATTGGATTCAGGGAGAACAAGAAGAATCCGGATACTGGGGAAGATACTGTTTGTATTATATGTTATATTTATTATATATTTCCTGTTGTTCTCTGACTGGTACGGGCGTACCGGTGAAATGCAGGAATACCACTATAATCTGGTGCTGTTTCAGGAAATAAAAAGATTCTGGCAGTACCGGGAGCAGCTGGGATTCTTTGCTATGTTCACGAATTTATTTGGAAATGTGATCATATTCATTCCATTTGGCTTTTTTCTTCCGATGGGAAGCAGATACAGAAGTTTCTTTACAACCACATTTTACAGCTTTGGGTTAAGCCTTGGTGTAGAGATGTTTCAGTTTATTACAAAAGTAGGAAGTTTTGATGTAGATGACCTGCTTTTGAATACCATCGGGGGAACATGTGGCTATATATTATTTGCAATATGCGCAGCAATAAGGAGAAGCAGAAGACATGCTGGGAAAAAGACTAAGAACAGAAGACGATAGAATCAAAGCGGCAGCAAAAGCCCGCAAAAAAAAGCGCAAAAAGATGCTTAGAACAAAATATGGACAGAAAGCAGTCAGACACTCCAAGAGGGGTGTCTATTCCTGTACTTATGCAGCTGTCATAGCATTTCTGGTAATTGTAATGATATTATTTTCATTCAAGAACAGAGGGGATGTAGGTATTCTGATAGGATTTTGCGGACTGGGAACGGCAGTCATGTCCGTGATCGGAATATGGCTGGGAATCAAAGGATTAAAAGAGCGCGAGAAGAATTATGTAACCTGCAAAGTAGGAATTACAACGAATGCTATATTTTTAGTGATGATGGCAGCAATGTTTGCAAGGGGGCTTGTATAGATGATAGAAGAAAGATATGAACTGGCACTGGAACGTATCCGTACGATGCAGACGGAGGAGACGGTAAAGGAGCCTTATAGAAGATATTTCCGGCAGATGGCAGAATTTGTCCTGATGCTGGATGAACTGCGGGGGGAGCTTCTGGATGGAAGATACCAGAAGCTTGAGCTGCATGCATTAAAAGAATGGAACGAACGTCTGTATCAGGACGTTCTGCCGGGGCAGTATGAAACAAGTTATGCCAATCCGGATTATGCATGTGCACTTCTCGGGGAAGAATACGGGCAGATATTGAGTGCTTTGTATACGGAACTGAGGGGTGCAATTGTCTATGTATTCGAAGGAAAGACGGAATATCTGGATGTGTTGTATGAACTTCTGATCGAAGTATATAACCAGTTCGAAGAAGAACCGGATATCAAGGCAGTCCGCAATATTTTTTACTGGTATGCAAGTGATTATTGTGATGTCTTTGTCGCAGACCGGGTAAGAGAGCAGATACTTCCGGAAGAATCATTTGCCACAGATATTATTGAGAACAGTGATCTGTCTGACCTGCGTTATCTGTATCAGTTTGGAGAATATATCAGTGATAATGAATGGAAAACCGCAGAGCATCTGATGAAGCTTCCGGAGGAGACCATTCAGAAGATGGCAGATGTATATACAGAAGGATACCGGATTGGATTCATTAACACTGGAAAAGACCTGTCTAAAAAATCGGTTGTAAATATCCGGTATATTCTGGGATTTGAAAGAGTTGTAAAAAAGGCAATTGAGAACTTTGAAAAAATGGGGCTGAAGCCTGTAATCTACCGTGCGGCGGTCAGTGTCCTGACGAAGAGACAGCATATCAAGATTGGATATTACGGTGCTGTAGCGAACAAGCAGTATGAATACGACCACAAAGATGACCAGGCGTTGTTCCTGGATAAGAAATTCATGGAGCGTAGGTTGGAAGTTATGCAGACCACTTATGAACATCATAAAAAAGAGGCAGCAGGATTTGCAGGTCCGGCAGTGATAGAGATGTTCGGGGAAGAGCCGTTTGAACCACAGGCAAAAGAGTCTGTGATCAAGCTGTCGAAGAATCAGGAAGAACTGGTACTAAGCGGGGACAGCAGACAGAGCCAGATGGTGAACCGTTATATCAAAGGTGAGGAACGAAGTTTTACGATCATCGCATATCCGGTTCCGGAGATCGGGAAACAATACGAAGAGATCTTTGATGAGATCATCAAGATCAACACACTGGATGCAAAAGTATACGAGAAAGTGCAGCAGACACTGATCGATGCACTGGATCAGGGAGAATATGTACACATCCTGGGACAGAACGGGAACCGTACAGACTTAAAAGTACAGCTGCATCCATTGCAGGATCCGGATAAAGAAACCATATTTGAAAACTGTGTGGCAGATGTGAATATTCCGGTTGGAGAAGTATTTACCTCACCGGTTCTGGAAGGTACGAATGGGGTATTGCATGTCGGCAAAGTCTATCTGAATGAACTGCAGTACCGTGATCTGGAGATTGCATTTTCCAATGGTATGGTTTCAGAATATAATTGTGCCAATTTTGAGCGTGAACTGGAGAATAAGGCCTATATTCACGATAATGTGTTGTATAAGCATCCAACACTTCCGCTTGGGGAATTTGCGATCGGAACGAATACAACCGCATATGTAACTGCGAAGAAGTATGGCATCGAAGATAAGATGCCGATTCTGATCGCAGAAAAGATGGGGCCGCATTTTGCGGTAGGAGATACCTGTTACAGCTGGTGTGAGGATATTAAAGTCTATAACCCGAACGGAAAAGAAATCATTGCCAGAGACAACTCGGTATCGATCCGCAGAAAAGAAGATGTATCAAAAGCATATTTCCACTGCCATACAGATATCACGATTCCATATGAAGAACTGGGCAGTATTGTGGTCGTTACCAAAGATGGAAATGAGATAAAATTGCTTGAAAATGGAAAATTTGTACTTTCTGGTACAGAGATTTTAAATGAACCATTGAAAAATTCTAATAAATAGGGTATGATTTATTTGTCAAACTTATAAGAAAGGATGAAAATTATGCCAAAAGTAGGAATTATTATGGGCAGCGACTCAGATCTTAAGGTTATGAGCAAAGCTGCAGTAATGCTGGAAGAGTTAGGAATCGATTATGAGATGACCATCATCTCAGCACATCGTGAACCAGATGAACTGATTGAATGGACCAGAGGAGCAGAAGACCGTGGAATAAAGGTTATGATCGCCGGTGCAGGAATGGCAGCAGCCCTTCCGGGAATGTGCGCAGCATTATTTGCCCTTCCGGTTATTGGTGTACCTCTCTCAGGAAAGAATCTGGACGGAATGGATGCAGTGTTCTCAATCATGCAGATGCCGCCGGGAGTTCCGGTTGCAACCGTAGCAATTGACGGAGCGAAGAATGCAGCAATCCTTGCAGCAAAGATTCTTGCAGCATCAGATGAAGCACTTCTGAAAAAGCTGAAAGAATATACAAACGAACAGAAAGAAGCAGTAAAAGCCAAGGCTGCAAAGCTTGATTCGATCGGATATGAGGCATATCTGGCATCAAAATAAAAGAAAACTTATAAAAGATAAATAAAAATCAGGTATCAGAAAAAACAAAACAAAGTACATAAGGAGACGGGTTATGGATTACAAAAAAGCAGGTGTGGATATTGAAGCAGGTTACAAATCAGTAGAGCTTATGAAAGAGCATGTGAAAAAGACCATGCGCCCAGAAGTTCTTGGTGGACTTGGAGGATTTTCAGGAGCATTTTCTCTTGCAAAGATCAAAGAGATGGAAGAGCCGGTACTGTTATCCGGAACTGACGGATGCGGAACCAAGGTAAAACTTGCTATGATCATGGATAAGCACGATACGATCGGAATCGATGCAGTAGCCATGTGTGTAAATGATATTGCATGTGCAGGTGGAGAGCCATTATTCTTCCTGGATTATATTGCATGTGGTAAAAACTATCCGGAAAAGATCGCATCAATCGTAAAAGGTGTGGCAGAAGGATGCCTTCAGTCAGAAGCAGCACTGATCGGTGGAGAGACTGCAGAACATCCTGGACTTATGCCGGAAGATGAATATGACCTTGCAGGATTTGCAGTAGGTGTATGTGATAAGAAAGACATGATCACAGGTGAAGACTTAAAAGCCGGGGACGTACTGATCGGTATGGCATCTACAGGAGTTCACAGCAATGGATTCTCCTTGGTACGTAAAGTATTTGAGATGACAAAGGAATCTCTGGATACTTATTATGATGATCTTGGAACAACACTTGGAGAAGCATTACTTGCTCCGACAAGAATCTATGTAAAAGCATTAAAGAGCGTAAAGAACGCAGGCGTGAAAGTAAAAGCATGCAGCCATATCACAGGTGGTGGATTTTACGAGAACATTCCAAGAATGTTAAAAGACGGAGTAAGAGCAGTGGTAGAAAAAGACAGCTACCCGGTTCCACCAATCTTTACAAAGCTTGCAAAAGAGGGAAATGTAGACGAGCATGCAATGTATAACACATATAACATGGGTATCGGTATGATCGTTGCAGTAGATCCTGCTGATGTAGATAAGACAATGGAAGCAATCAAAGCTACAGGAGATACACCGTATGTGATCGGTCACATCGAAGACGGAGAAAAGGGAGTAACATTATGCTAAATGTTGTAGTTCTGGTATCCGGAGGAGGAACTAATCTTCAGGCAATCATAGATGCAGTAGATTCCGGTGTGATTACTAATACAAAGATTGCAGGAGTCATCAGCAATAATAAAAATGCATATGCGCTGGAGCGTGCAAAAAAGCATGGGATTGCGAACCAGTGCATTTCTCCTAAGGATTATGAGACGCGTGAGATATTCAATCAGGAATTCATGAAGGCTGTAGATAAGCTGCAGCCAGATCTCATTGTACTTGCCGGCTTCCTGGTAGTGATTCCGGCAGAGATGATCGCAAAATACAGAAACCGCATGATCAACATTCATCCGTCATTGATCCCGGCTTTTTGCGGAACAGGATTTTATGGACTGAAGGTACATGAAAAGGCACTGGAACGCGGCGTCAAAGTTGTGGGTGCGACGGTTCATTTTGTAGATGAAGGGACGGATACCGGACCGATCATTCTGCAAAAAGCGGTGGAAGTAGAACAGGGAGATACACCGGAAGTGTTACAAAGACGTGTGATGGAGCAGGCAGAATGGAAGATTCTTCCAAAGGCCATTGACCTGATCGCTAATGACAAGGTAAAAGTAGAAGGACATCATGTGACGATCGAGTCATAGAAGATAAAGGAGTAGTGTAAGATGAAGGTATTAATCGTTGGAAGTGGCGGAAGAGAACATGCAATCGCATACAGCGTTGCAAAAAGCGATAAGGTAGATAAGATTTACTGTACTCCTGGAAATGCAGGAATTGCAGAATTCGCAGAATGCGCACCGGTCGGAGCGATGGAGTTCGATAAGATCGTAGCATTTGCAAAAGAAAAAGAGATCGATCTTGTGATCGTAGGTATGGATGATCCGTTAGTTGGCGGTCTGGTAGATGAACTGGAAGCAGCAGGAATCCGTACATTCGGACCTAGAAAAAATGCAGCAATCCTGGAGGGATCCAAGGCATTTTCCAAGGATCTTATGAAAAAATATCATATTCCTACCGCAGCATATGAGAATTTTACAGATCCGGACAAAGCAATTGAATATCTGAAGACAGAAGCAAAGTTCCCAATCGTATTAAAAGCAGACGGACTGGCACTTGGAAAAGGTGTACTCATTTGTCAGAATCTGAAAGAAGCAGAAGAAGGCGTGAAGACGATCATGCTGGATAAAAAGTTCGGTACAGCCGGCAATGAGATGGTCATCGAAGAATTCATGACAGGAAGAGAAGTATCGGTATTATCTTTTGTAGATGGTAATACGATCAAGACGATGACTTCCGCACAGGATCATAAGCGTGCAGGAGATGGAGATACAGGACTTAATACAGGCGGTATGGGTACATTTTCACCAAGTCCGTTCTATACAGAAGAAGTAGATGAATTCTGTAAGAAATATGTATACCAGGCAACTGTTGATGCCATGAAGGCAGAAGGAAGACCATTTAAAGGTGTGATCTTCTTCGGACTGATGCTGACAGCGGACGGACCAAAAGTTCTGGAATACAATGCAAGATTCGGAGATCCGGAAGCCCAGGTTGTACTTCCTAGAATGAAGAATGATATCATTGACGTGGTAGAAGCATGTATTGACGGCACACTGGATCAGATTGATCTGCAGTTTGAAGACAATGCGGCTGTATGTGTTGTTCTGGCAAGTGACGGATATCCGGTAAAATATGACAAAGGACTTCCGATCAGCGGACTGGATGAATTTAAAAAGCATGATGGTTATTACTGCTTCCATGCCGGTACAAAATTTGACGGAGATCAGATTGTAACAAATGCTGGACGTGTACTTGGTGTAACAGCAAAAGGAAAAGACTTAAAAGAAGCAAGAGCCAATGCCTATGCAGCAACAGAATGGGTAAAATTCGATAATAAATATATGCGTCATGATATTGGTAAAGCGATCGATGAGGCATAAAAAGAAATATCATAAAGCAGATGCTTAGCAGCTGTATATAGAATGTTTCATGACAAATCATATTTGACAAAGAATAGTACGAAAAAAAGAGCTTACGATTTTGGTTGTAAGCTCTTTTTAGTTGTGTTATATTATCTCTATAACAAATGATAGAGATAAGGTGATAGGATGCTAATAGAAATTGATTTTAACAGCAATGAAGCAATCTATGTGCAGTTACAGAATCAGATCATCATGGGAATTGCAACGGATATGATCCGGGAGGGAGATACACTTCCTTCGGTCAGACAGCTGGCAGATACCGTGGGGATTAATATGCATACGGTGAATAAGGCTTATTCTATCCTTAAGCAGGAGGGATTCATACAGCTGGACAGAAGAAGAGGGGCTGTGGTAGCCATAGATGCAGACAAGGCACAGGCAATGCTGAAACTCAGGGAAAAACTTGCAATCTTACTTGCAAAAGGATGTTGTAAGAATATCGGCAGAGAAGATGTGCATGCATTGGTAGATGAGATATTTGACGAATATAGAAAGGAATAGACAGGCATGGATTACACAAGGCAGGCAAAGGAAGTGCTGGCGATTGCAGAAAAAAGTGCAAAAGAGATGGCACATCCTTATGTGGGGACAGAACACCTGCTTCTGGGACTTAGAAAGGTATATACCGGCGTGGCAGCACAGGTCCTTGGGGCAAATGGTGTAGATGAAGATAACATACAGAAGGTAATGGCAGAACTGATTTCTCCATCTGAGGAAACCGAAAGAAAAGGAAAGCCACAGTTCAGCCCGAGACTTTCTTATATATTAGAAGACAGTAAGATAGAAGCAGAACAGTTTCATTCAGATGAGATTGGAACAGAGCATATGTTAGTTGCGCTGATCCGGGATGTAGACTGTGTGGCTGCGAAGATCTTAAGCACACTGGGATCCAATCTTCAAAAGATTTATCTGGATATATTCGAAACCGTTGGGATCGATCCGAAAATGTATCAGGAAGAATACGGACCGGACGGGGGCAGAAGACGCGATGGAGTTCTGGATCAGTACGGGACAGATCTGACGGCAGAGGCAGAAGAGGGAAAACTGGATCCGGTAATCGGAAGAGAAGAAGAAATCGGACGTCTGATGCAGGTGTTAAGCAGAAGAACAAAGAATAATCCGTGTTTGGTCGGGGAACCGGGTGTTGGAAAGACTGCAGTCATCGAAGGTCTGGCAACACAGATTGCAGAAGGCATTGTACCGGAAGGGATCAGAGATAAGAGAATCTATACGATGGATCTTGCAAGCATGATTGCAGGATCAAAATACCGTGGTGAATTCGAAGAGCGTATGAAACGCCTGATCCAGGAAGTAAAGGCAGCGGGGAATATTATATTATTCCTCGATGAAGTGCATACCATTATCGGTGCCGGCGGTGCAGAAGGGGCAATGGATGCGTCTAATATCCTGAAACCGTCTCTGGCAAGAGGAGAGCTTCAGTTGATCGGAGCAACGACGATTACAGAATATCGTAAATATATCGAAAAAGATGCAGCACTGGAAAGAAGATTCCAGCCGATCACAGTAGAAGAACCGGATCAGGAAAAATGTCTGGAGATATTAAAGGGCTTACGTCCAAGATATGAAAAGCACCATAAAGTAAAGATACAGGATGAAGCACTTGAGACGGCAGTAAGATATTCCAGCCGTTACATTAACGACCGTTTCCTTCCAGATAAGGCAATCGATGTGGTAGATGAGGCATGCTCAAAGGTAGGACTTCGTGGATTCAAAGTCCCGGACAATATCTATAAGCTTGAAAAGACCGGACAAGAGCTGGAAAAAGATCTGGAGGATGCAATCCGTCATGGAGATATGACAGAGGCATCACTGCTTCACAAAGAACTACATGCGACGGAAGAAAAGCTGGAACAGATTAAGAAACGCTTCCACAAGAAGAACGACGGCAAACATCTGGAAGTTACAGAGGATGATATTACAGAAGTTGTGGCACAGTGGACGAAGATTCCGGTCAGCCGTCTGGCAGAATCGGAAAGCGCCAGATTAAACAAACTGGAGCAGACACTTCATAAACGTGTCATCGGACAGGACGAAGCAGTAACAGCCGTAGCAAAATCAATCAAACGCGGAAGAGTCGGATTAAAAGATCCAAAACGCCCAATCGGATCATTCCTGTTCCTTGGACCAACTGGTGTTGGAAAGACAGAATTATCCAAAGCACTGGCAGAAGCACTTTTCGGAGATGAAAATTCGATGATCCGTGTAGATATGTCAGAGTATATGGAAAAGCACAGTGTGGCAAAGATGATCGGTTCGCCTCCGGGATACGTGGGACATGATGATGGAGGCCAGTTAAGTGAACAGGTAAGAAGACATCCGTATTCTGTAGTACTTTTTGATGAGATTGAAAAAGCACATCCGGATGTATTCAATATATTATTACAGGTGCTGGATGACGGACATATTACAGATTCACAGGGAAGAAAAGTAGATTTTTCCAACACAGTGATTATCATGACATCTAATGCTGGAGCACAGTCCATTATCGATCCGAAGAAGCTTGGATTTAATACAAAAGAAGATGCGGCGGGAGATTACAAGCGGATGAAGAGCAATGTGATGAACGAGATCAAGTTCATCTTCCGTCCGGAGTTCTTAAACCGTATCGATGAGATACTGGTATTCCATCCACTGACACAGGAACAGATGCAGAAAATTGTCGGCCTGATGTGTAAAGAACTCATAAAACGCGCAAAAGAACAGCTTGGAATCAAGCTTACAATCCGTGATTCCGTGAAGAAACACATTGTAGAGACCGGCATGGATAAAAAATACGGTGCAAGACCACTAAGAAGAGCTGTGCAGAATCAGCTGGAGAATAAACTTGCAGAAGCCATACTGAACGGTGAGATTGGAAGAGACATGGAAGTCGTTGCCGGAATCTCTAAAAAAGAAATTAAATTTACAGCAAAGACTACAAATTAAAAATATTTTATTATATAATAGAATGAACGAAAGAAGATGTTACGGTTTGAACAGTAACAAGAAGAACCTTAGGAGGACAAAAAAATGGCAGCAGTGAAAGAGCTTTTAAGAGCTGAAACAGACGGTACACTTAGTTTTGGAGATTACACATTAGAGAGTAAAACTAAGCTGGATGGATTTGATTTTCAGGGGGATATCTACAAAGTTAAGACGTTCAAAGAGATTACAAAGTTAGAAAAGAACGGAATGTTTGTATATGAATCTGTACCGGGAACTGCAGTGGAAAACTTTAAAGCAACAGAAAATGTAGTTTCATTCAAGGTGTGTGGAGAGACAGACTTCCAGTTCACACTTGGAATGGAAGCAGATGCAGAATATGTAGTATATATGGATGATGTCAATATCGGAGATATGACAACAAACTTAAGTGGAAAGCTCAGCGTAAGTGCAGAAGCTGATCCGGGCAAAGAGATTGAGATCAAAGTTGTAAGAAAATAATGGCAAAAGCAAAAAAGAGCGTTTATTTCTGTCAGAACTGTGGACATGAAGAGAGCAAATGGCTGGGACAGTGCCCGATGTGCAAAGAATGGAATACATTTGTGGAAGAAAAAGTAGTGACGACCGCAGGTGGAATCTTAAGAGGCAGCAGCGTGACAAAGCCGGAAAGCCAGATCGTAACCCTGTCCAGTGTATCAACGACAGATGAAGAACGGACAAAAACTGGAATTAAAGAATTAGACAGAGTATTAGGCGGGGGAATCGTACAAGGTTCCCTCGTATTAGTAGGAGGAGATCCGGGAATCGGTAAGTCGACCCTGTTATTGCAGGTCTGCCAGAAGCTGGCAGCTATGAAGAAAAAAGTCCTGTATATATCAGGAGAAGAATCCTTAAAACAGATTAAACTGCGTGCGAACCGTATGGGAGAATTCTCAGACAGCCTGTATCTTCTGTGTGAGACAAATCTTGCGACAATACAGAGCGTGATTGAAAAAGAGACGCCGGATGTCGTAGTGATCGATTCGATCCAGACGATGTATAACGAAGAGGTATCATCGGCTCCGGGAAGTGTCTCGCAGGTGCGGGAGTCGACGAATGTCCTGATGCAGCTTGCAAAAGGCCTGAACATATCTACCTTTATTGTAGGACATGTAACAAAAGAAGGAACCGTTGCAGGACCAAGAGTACTGGAGCATATGGTAGATACAGTGCTTTATTTTGAAGGTGACAGACATGCATCATACAGAATCCTGCGCGGGGTTAAGAACCGGTTTGGGTCTACGAATGAGATCGGTGTCTTCGAGATGCGAAGAGAAGGCTTATGTGAAGTGGAAAATCCATCGGAATTCATGCTAAGTGGTAAGCCGGAGAATGCCTCGGGATCAGTTGTGGCATGTGCGATGGAAGGAACCAGACCGATGCTTATGGAGATTCAGGCGCTGATCTGCAGAAGTAATTTTGGAATGCCAAGGAGAACAGCGGCAGGGCTTGACTATAACCGCGTCAATCTTCTGATGGCAGTTCTTGAAAAAAGAATGGGACTTCCACTGTCTAATTATGACGCATATGTTAATATTGCCGGAGGAATCCGGATGAATGAACCGGCAGCAGATCTTGGAATCGTGATGGCAATTGCATCCAGCTATAAGAATAAACCGATATCCGAAGATACAATCGTATTCGGAGAGGTTGGATTAAGCGGCGAAGTAAGAGCTGTAACCATGCCGGAACAACGTGTTGCCGAAGCGAAGAAACTTGGCTTTAAGACCTGTATCGTACCGGAAGTGTCGATTAAGACCATCGGTAAGGTGAGTGGTATTGAAGTAATCGGGGTTAGTAGTGTGAACCAGGCGATGAATTATATTTAAAAGAAATATATTTAAAAGAAATGATATACAGAGAACCTGCCACTGGCAGGCTATATAAAAGACCTGCCAGCCAGCAGGTCTTTTTTGACAACTTTATAAACTTGCTTCAACGAGTACAGCCACAGCCATGGCATCGTCCTCTGTGAATCCCTGTGCGCAGGTAAGGATTGTCTGTACGTAGTCTTTTGGAAGATCGAGTTTGTGACAGATAGTGTCCATGTCACGGCCTTCCAGATTCAATTCAGTTACATTTTTAACGTCCTCTTTGATTTGTTCCATTGATAAATTTGCATCCATGATAAGTTCCTCCTCTTAAATCTCAAGGTTATTTCTTAAGCTCTAATATTTTATCTAACAGTCGGAATGCGACGTCTTCTTTACTCATGAGTTCCAGTTCGAATACCTGATCTTCGGTGATCATAGTAACGATATTGGTATCTGTTTCAAATCCGGCGCCCTGCATCTTCAGGTTGTTGGCTACGATCATATCCAGATTCTTTTTCTGGAGCTTTTTCTTGGAATTTTCGAGCATGTTCTGGGTTTCCATAGAAAAACCACACAGGAACTGTCCGGTTTTTTTGTGCTCGCCAAGGTATTTTAAGATGTCGTCTGTGCGTTCCAGTGGGATGGACATGGCATCATCGTCTTTTTTCTTGATCTTTTCATCGGCGACGTTACAAGGTCTGTAGTCAGCAACGGCAGCAGCTTTGATGATAATATCCATCTCAGCGCTTCGGGAAGTCACTTCTTCGTACATATCTTTTGCGGAGATAACCGGGACAGTATTGACGAACAAAGGCGCTTCAAGAGAAGTACGTCCGCTTACCAGTGTGACGTCGGCACCACGAAGTGCGCAGGCTTTTGCAATACTGTAACCCATCTTTCCGGAAGAGTGGTTGGTGATATAACGTACCGGGTCGATCGCTTCCTGCGTAGGTCCGGCGGTAACCAGTACTTTCATGCCGGCCATATCTTTTTCATGAGTAACTGCTTTACACAGATATTGGAATAAAGTTTCCGGTTCCGGCATCTTTCCGGCGCCGTTGTCTCCACAGGCCAGATGTCCGCAGGCAGGGGTAATAACCTCCATACCATAATGCTGTAGTAACCGGATATTGTCCTGTGTAACCGGGTTTTCATACATACCGGTGTTCATAGCCGGGGCAATGATCTTAGGTGCGCGGCTGGCAAGAATTGTGGTTGTCAGCATATCATCGGCAAGTCCGTGGGAAAGTTTTGCTATAACATTAGCCGTTGCCGGGGCAACCATGATCACATCAGCAAGCTGGGCAAGAGCCACATGCTCTACTTTGAATTCAAAATTGCGGTCAAATGTATCTACGACACATTTATGTCCGGTTAAAGTCTCGAATGTAATTGGATTAATAAAATTTGTGGCATTCTCTGTCATGATAACATGGACATCAGCCCCTGACTTTACAAGAAGACTTGCCAGATTTGCAATTTTATAAGAAGCAATGCCTCCGGTAACGCCAAGCAGGATATGTTTTCCTTTTAACATAAATATGCATCCTCATTTCATTACGTTCTTGTTGGTTATCATGTGAATAAGCATTTATGCAAAATATAGTCATAACTGCCAGGTTTCATATTCACATGGTAAAATAAAACAATTATAATCACTATAGCTCTTTTTTGCGATTCTTGCAAGATGTAGGATGCGAATGAAAGTAATAATGAAGAAAAAAGTGGGAAAACTGGGCATATTGTACGTTTTTTTGTACTTGTTTGGGAAAGGGGTGAATGATATAATGAGACACGATAATTGTATTGTATCCTGCAGGGCAGGAATGATAACAAGGAGGAAATTGAATATGAAAACGAAGAAACATGACACAAGCTGGATGGTCAGTGTTGCACTTATGGCAGCAATCGTAATCGTTCTGGCGAATACACCGCTTGGAATGATACAGCTTCCGATTATTAAGGCGACAACGGTACATATTCCGGTAATTCTTGGAGCAATTTTATTAGGACCGGCAGCAGGGGCAATCTTAGGTGGTGTATTTGGATTGTGTTCACTGATCAGTAACACGATGGCACCGACATTATTGTCATTTGCATTTTCACCATTTATGAGCACGACGGGGATACCGGGAGCTATGAAAGCAATCTGGATTTCTGTAGGATGCAGGATTTTAATCGGTGTGGCAGCAGGATGGCTGTGGATTCTTTTATCAAAAATAAAGTTAAATAGCGTGATCGCACTTCCAATCGTAGGATTTGCAGGAGCAATGGTAAATACGATTACAGTTATGGGAAGCATCTACCTTCTGTTTGCAAAACAGTACGCAGAAGCAAAGGATGTAGCCGTTGGCGCAGTATGGGGCCTGGTAATGGGAACCGTAACAGCATCCGGAATCCCGGAAGCAATCGCAGCGGCAATTCTTGTTCTGGCAATCGGAAAAGTATTACTTGGGGTATTCAAGAAGATGAATATCGGAACAGCGAAAGCGTAAGAGAGTAATATAGATAATAATAAATGAATCGAAAAAGTAAAAGAGCTGTTATTAGGAAGTTTTTTATGAGTGATACATTATAATATAAAAAAATCAGAGATGATTCAGGTTCGATGAAGATATAATGGCAGATATATTTTCATTGAAAAGATCATCTCTGATTTTTTGGTTAGTTTTCAACCGGACATTTCCATTCTTCCCACTTTTTAGGAGTCCATCCATCGGGAACATCATAGTCGTCAAGGCTTCCGTTCATCTTGCGATAACCAATCCGCATCTTACTGATCCGCCAGATTCCGTCCTCACATTTCCGGAAATCATTGCAGTAGATGGAGAATCCTTCGACCGTATGATCAGAGTAAGAATTATTATCTTCATAGAGGAAGATTCCACGGGCATGTGTATCATCCATCAGCCAGATGAGAGGATTGTGGCTCATATGCATGGTCATCATATTGCGGTTGACATACTTAGAACGGAGCGCCTGATCTTTGGGAACTACAGGATTTTCCGTAAAACACCGGTAAGTAAAATCCTCTGTAAAAAGATCACAGACATATTCCTCCTTTTTCATATCCATAGACCAGTAGTAAAAATACTGCGCATCAAGAATACGCTGGCGTTCACATAATTGTTCCGGAGTATAAGTCTGCTGACGGACCTGCTTCATCGTTTCGATGACAAGCTTTTGAATAGTAGAATCCTGTTTTAAAATTTTCATTAAGAAAGCCCTCCTTTTGCATTATTCGGCTTGTCAATAAGTATCGATTGTTTATTTGTACAGGCATAAACGAATTGATATTTTTGACGTTTACATCAAGTTATAATTATTGTAACAGATGTGGGAAAAAGAAAAGATACAAAAAATGGGAAAAAGCTATCGAAAAGAAGTGTTTTGTAGATAAAATTTGAAAAAATACAAAAAAATTGAAAAAAATGAAAAATTCTGTTGACAGACACATAAGGAATATGGTATAAATAATGAGTACCAAGCAACGGGGTACAAAAACAAAAATAGGGGATTGGTCAAGTGGTATGATAGGGGTCTCCAAAACCTTTGGCGGGAGTTCGATTCTCTCATCCCCTGCTTGATTGGAAGGCTAGAAATCTTGAGTTTTAAGGTTTCTGGTCTTTTTTTGTTTTCTTGGAATAAATATTCACCTACTTCTACAACATTTTTTCCATTGTCGTTTTTCCAATATCTAAATCTTCAAAAAAGTTCTGGCACTTATACAGTCTTGATAATTCAATATATCTGTAGTAACATAAATGAAGAATCCAGATGAGTAGAAGGTGTGTTTATGAATGAGCAGTTGCTAAAAATGAATGGTTTATCTGTGAAAATTTTAGATATGTTATCGTTTGAATCACATCTGGGAATCCCATTAAAGAAAAATTTACATTATTTTGATAAGGAGTCTTTAATTGAGGAATTAATGACAATGACAGAATGGCTGGACGAACAGGAACTACTTTCTGAAATTGCATTAGACTACAGAATAAAGAGTTTAGACTCTATATTGATGAAATACGAGCGTTATTATCCGGATCATCAGACGCGAAAAGTATTTAATGATATTTTGGGTTTCAGAGCGTTTTGTGATGGCTATAAGCAAATATTGGAAGAGAAATCTCCTCAGTTTCGAATTGCTGATATGACAAAAGGAAAAACAGTGGATGATGGATACAGAGGAGTTCATGTATATTATCAGAAAAGTGGAAGACACTATCCGATAGAAATTCAGTTTAATACATTGTTTGACAGACAATTAAATAATTGGCTTCATGATTATTTATATAAGAAGAATTATCCAATAGAAATAGGCAAGATAATGCGTGATAAATATGAAAGTGGATTCATACGGAATGAGCATGAATTTAAGGAGGTGCTGAATAATGTGTTATTTGATAGCGAAAGATCGTGATTCACATGGTTGTTATGCTTTAAAAACAAATCATGGAAGGCATCTTGTAGAATTGAAGAGAGAATTGAACAAAGCTGTTGGATATAAGGGAGTACAGCTTGTAACGATTAGCAGGCCAACAGCATATGGTGAGTATGCACCGTATCATTTTGTTGATACAGAACAAGAGTTTCAAGCGCTTGTCAGAGGACTACGTTAAGATAAGGCGTCGTTGAAAGGAAAAATACGGGAACTGATGAACTGGGTCTCCAAAACCTTTGGCGGGAGGTCGATTCTCTCATACCCGCTTGATTGAAAGGCTAGAAACCTTGAGCTTCAAGGTTTCTGGCTTTTTCCTTTTGGGGTGACAATAAAATATAATCCTAAAGGTATCCCCAGTTAAACTGGAAATGCTTAATAATCCAATTACCGTTCATACGATGCAATAATTTCTTTACTATCAGCTGTTCTATAATCAAGTGTTCCAAGATTACCAATCAAATCAAAAGTTATATCTGCATTAACCTGTAATTCATCTTCAAGCGTAGAAGCCGACGGGTTAGATTTTAGAAAAACAGTTAATCCATAAGGCTCTGTTTCAGACTGTATCTCTATGCTGTCATAGGTGTATCCTTCTGGATAATCCTGTCTGCTTACGATATTGATAACATTTGAGGAATTTCCTACGTAATCTGTCTTGTATTGAGATAAATCAGGTATCTCGTATAGTGCTTCTTTTTTACCACACGAAGAAATTGATGTTATAGATATGACAGACAGGATAAGTGCAAGTGTTTTTCCATTCATAAAGATCTCCTTTCCAAATTCAAATAAAACTAGTTAGTTTAAGTATCCGACCAATAATTATATAACTATTGTATCATCAAGCGATATGTAAGTCATGTTAAAATGTATATCAAGTTAGCATCAAATAATTTTCTGAAATACTGTTTGTAATGGAGTTAGATATGTTAATAACTGCTGCAGTTTTTTGAATATATTTTGAAAAATATTTGAATTTTTAAAAGGCAATGCTAAAATGATATCAATTCAGGAGGTGATCTTATAAAACAAGCAAATAAAACAAAATGGGTGTTTGTGTTACTGGAAATATTTGTTCTTATATTGCTGGTGTATGTGGAGTGTACAACAGATGTATGGACTAGTGGCGGATTTATCTGCCAGGGGCTTGCGATTATAGAACTGAGTTGTGGATTACGGCTTGCTGAGATAGCACAGAATAGAAAAAGATCCTATAAGCTATCGCCGAAAGAACGGCATGCATATGCCCGGCAGCTATATGAAAAACAATACCGCAGTTATCCGGCAGCAGCGAATCATACGTTTTTTGTTATGGCACGGATGGATGTTCAGATGGGAAAGTATGAACGGGCAGGGAAGGAACTGGAAGAAATACGTATAAAAAAATGCAGCACAATGCAGCTGAAACTATATTATTATCTGAAAATAATTGTATCAGTGTCGGAAGAAGACATAACAGGAGTGAAAGAGAACCGTATGCGTTATTTGGCAATTCCAGACGCAAAAGGGACATATCCGTCGGAAGATAAGTTAGATATGTGGATAAAACAAAGAGATATAGAGCAGATGGCAGAAGGAATGAAAAAGGCTGTGCCGGATAGGAAAGAGCATCCGATGAGAACCTGTATCATTACAATGATTCTCGCATACAGTACAGCTTTTTATGGATTGTGGTATGGTATTAACCGCGATAACGGATATGAAGTAAGATTACATTTTACAGAAATATCGGTTGTGGCTAGTACAGTAGGGCTTGTGATTGTTATTGTTTGCGCAATTATAAGTATATATAGACGTAACTGTCAGGAGTTGGTGAAACATCCAGGCAAAATAAAAGCGCTCTTGCTGTTGTTTTATGGAGTTGTTGCGGCATTGTTACTTATGATTATAGGAACCCTTGGGCAGAATGTGATACATGAGACGAATTGGACAGAAACAATAACGGAGAAAGATGGCAAATATGTATATATAAAAGTAAAGAATGATTACGGAAGAGTGAGTACATATAGAGCGGATAATCCATTTGTCATGCAAAACCTGAATCGTATGTGGCCGTTTTCAGATACAATGGATGAAAAAGATGATGAAGAGAAAGCACCGGATACAAATACTGATAATCCGGAAAATGAATCAGACACTCAGAATGAAGAAAATGCTAAAGATGATACATCAGAATACCAGGGAGATGGATTGACGATTCAAAATGAGATGTTAGCAGTTTATAATTATCTGCAGAGACAGAATACGCTGCAGAATATGGCATTCAGTTACACAGCGAGTGCAAAAGGTGAAGTCTATGCAGTTGTCAGTGAAATGCAGGAAGAAAAAGATGGAAATATGGTAACCGTCCGTTATTGTCTGTATGATAATGGGGGAAAGAAAGATGCAGAAGGAAATCCGTGTGAAGAACTTGTATTAGAAAAAGTGTATCCAGACGGCGGTTATGAAAATGAGCTGGTAAATTTCTATCTGGTAAATGCGGATACGATGCAGGTGACGGATGAGCAAAAGGATACATGGTAAGCAATTTTTGCATTCCTTGTTCATAAAGTGCATTTAAAAAGCCAGAAATACTGATATTATTAGGTATTTCTGGCCTTTTGTTTTTGGCTGATTGCTTACTTCAGGGAAATTTCATCAATCAATTTCAATTCTTCTTCAGTAAATGGTGCACAGGAGGCTGCTTTTACGTTATCAAGAATCTGCTGTGGTTTGGAGGCTCCGATCAGGACACTTGTAACTTCCTGATGCTGCAGAAGCCAGCCAAGAGCCATGTCTGCAAGTTTTTCGCCACGTTGTGCTGCAAGGTTATTTAACTTATGGATTTGATCCATCCTGTGGCTATTAAGAGCGCTCTCTTTGAGAAATCTTCCGTCTGTACGGATACGGCTGTCTTCAGGAATTCCATTCAGATAGCGGTCGGTAAGTTGCCCCTGTGCAAGAGGGCTGTAGGTAATCAGGCCTTTCTGCAACTTCCCTGTCATATCTTTCAGCCCGTTTTTTTCAACTGTTCTGTCAAAGATCGAGTAGCGGTTCTGGTTGATGATAAACGGGCAATGAAGTTCCTTGAGAATGTCTGCTGCCGCTTGTAATGTATTGCCATCATAATTGGAAAGTCCGACATAGAGAGATTTACCACTTTGTACCGCACTTGCCAGTGCACCCATGGTTTCTTCTAATGGAGTATCAGGATCCATTCTATGATGATAAAAGATATCTACATAATCCAGTCCCATCCGCTTCAGGCTCTGATCCAGACTCGCAAGAAGATATTTCCTGCTTCCCAAGTTTCCATAAGGACCTTCCCACATATCATATCCGGCCTTGGTAGAAATAATCAGTTCGTCGCGGTAAGTTCCCAGATCTTCTTTCAGAATACGTCCGAAATTCTTCTCGGCACTTCCAGGTTCAGGTCCATAATTATTTGCCAGATCAAAATGAGTGATGCCATTATCGAAAGCAGTAAAACAAAGCTGTTTCATATTTTCGAAAACGGTGGTATCCCCAAAATTGTGCCATAGTCCGAGTGATACCTTTGGCAGTAATAGGCCACTCTTTCCACAACGGTTATAATCCATTGCTGTATATCTGTCTTTTGAAGCAGTGTACATATTCATATCCTCCTAAGTTTCATATTAAATGTTTTAACAAATTATCTACTTGTCTTTCGGGAAAGTCAAGTAGCTGGTTTTAATTAAATAGAAATTCATATTTTTTGAATAGATTAGGTGGAAGGTTTTGTGTATTCTGTTATTTTATGCATATATTCCAACATTCCGTTTATATGAATTGAATGGCATTCACTATATAATAAGGATAAAGAAAAAGTAATAACGAATATTTAATTATCCAGAGGAGGGCACGCAAATGATCGTACCTAATTATTATGAAAACCTTCAGGTATTGCATGAACACACCATGCCATACCGCGCATATTATATCCCGGCATCAAAGTCAATGGGACCACTTGTTCATGACAGAGAAACTTCTGACCGCTTCCAACTGTTAAATGGTAACTGGAAATTTAACTTCTATAAAAGTATCTATGATCTGCAGGAAGAATTCTATCAGGAAGAAGCACTGACAGAAAACTATGATGAGATTCCGGTTCGGGCATTTGGCAGAATTATGGCTATGACAGCCACCAGTATACCAATGTACGCTATCCGATCCCGTTAGATCCACCATATGTACCACAGGAGAATCCTTGTGGAGCATATATTCACGAATTTGATTATGAAAAAGATGAAAAAGCACCAAAAGCATACCTGAACTTTGAGGGGGTAGATTCCTGCTTCTATGTATGGATGAATGGCAGGTACGTAGGTTACAGCCAGGTATCCCATGCGACCGCAGAGTTTAACGTGACAGAATATATGAAAGATGGAAAGAACCGTCTGGCAGTATTAGTCTTAAAATGGTGTGACGGAACCTATCTGGAAGATCAGGATAAATTCCGCATGACCGGTATTTTCAGAGATGTATATATCTTAAAACGTCCGGAAAATACAATATATGACTATTTTACAACGACGACAATAAACGGAACAGAAGCGAAGATAGAAATCTGCGCAAATTTTACAGGAGAAGGAAATGTAGCAAAAGATATGAAGCTCCCACTCTCTGGAATCCGGAACAGCCATACCTGTATCAGCTTATCTTGTTCTCTGATACAGAGACGATTGTAGACCGGATCGGTATCCGTGAGATTACAAAAGAGGGAAGCATCATTTACATCAATGGTGAAAAGATCAAGTTCAAGGGCGTAAACCGTCATGACAGCGATCCGGTGACGGGTTCGGTTATCAATATCGGACAGGCAGAGAAAGATCTGATCATGATGAAACAGCATAACTTTAATGCAGTGCGCAGCAGCCATTATGCAAATGCTCCGTATTTTTACCAGCTCTGCGATGAATATGGTTTTTTCGTGATCGGGGAAGCGGACAATGAAAGCCACGGGACACAGACCCAATATCTGAAAAACGCAGAGTGGGACAATGTTGTGGAACAGCGCCTTAGAACCTTGTCAGGAGAGATCGGTGAAGGAGAATATAAAAGAGTATGTGAGCTTTTTGAAAAAGTTGTCTATGGTGATATAGAACTGGAAACATATGAGCTTCGTACACTGGAAACATTTTTAAAGAAACTTCTGGAAGAAAGCAGAAAATGCAGTACAAAGATCAGGATAAAGATCCGCTACCGTTACCTGACTTTGCAATGATTGGCGATTAATGGTATAATCTGACTATTGGGGGATTGTTTTATCGCAAGGAGGCGTAAGAAAAATGCAGGAGAAGAAGATACAGGGCGGAATTATGAATGGCGTAAAGATGCTGGTGTGCCCGACCTGGGAACGCAATTTCCGGGAGGAGATCCAGAAGACAGGAGGATGCTTTCGGATCAATATGGATTATAGTGCAGTAGATGTATCCTGGTGGAAAGAACTGGAAAAGATAGCTGTAAAATATGGCTATACACTGGATGAAGAGTGCATAGATATCATTCAGGAATACGTGAAAAAATACAAAAAATATGAAGAACATTCCTGGGAGTATGGAGATGGAAAAGTAAGCTTCGAACAATTTTGCAGGATGCTAAGTAAAAAAGCGGGAATCCAGCCAAGAGAAGCCAAAGATTATGTGGCAGGAAATCTTCAGAATCTCGAACACAAAGAAGTTTTGGATGCGTTATTATTTTCCTTACAACTGATTAAGGCAGAAAGCGGTCTGGAAGGAACACAGTGGACAAAACCGACCTGTGATTATATCAAAAAAGATTTTGAAAAAATGATCATAAGCGGAAAATATTAAAAAGTATATGCGTGGTCTTTCGGAGCCTGTTTATGTAAGAAGAGTCTGAAAGGACACGAAAAAAGCGGGGGACTCAGAAGAAAAAAGGAGGTTCCCGCTTTTTCTTATCGCCATGCATTCGGAAGGAGCTGCCAGTGGCAGGTCCTGTAGATAAGAGAGTGTTTGAAAAAAAGTGTTTCTGTAATCGAAATATCACATTTGGCAGTATACAGATTGCAGAACGTATTATTTTAGAAGCGATCCAGAATATATTATGACAAATAAGGAGAAGAAAACTATGGAATTATGGGATATTTACGATGAAAATAAAAAAAGAACCGGACGCACAATGAAACACAACGACTGGAACATGCAGCCGGGTGAATTCCATCTGACAGTGCTTGGAGTACTTATGCGTCCGGATGGAAAATACCTGATCACCAGAAGAAGACTGGATAAAGAATGGGCTGCCGGATGGTGGGAAGTACCAGGCGGTGGAGTACGTGCAGGAGAAGATTCCAAAGATGCAGTGATCCGTGAGATCAAAGAAGAGACTGGTATTGATGTGACAGGTGCAGAAGGTGGATATGCATTTTCTTATAAGAGGGTGAATCTGGAAGAGAAGAATAATTATTTTGTAGACATTTATAAATTCATTCTGGATTTTGATGAATCCGATGTAAAGACACAGGAAGAAGAAGTGTCGGGCTTCAAGATTGCGGATCTTGAAGAAATCAAAGGGTATGCAGAAGAGGGTGTCTTCTTACATTATGACAGCATCAGACAGGCATTTGAAGAAAATGTATAAAGAGCAGATCATGAATGAAATTAAAGAAGTGCTGAAAGAACTGGACGAGCAGGGAAGAATGAAGCATACGCAGAAATATATGCAGCACAGTGACATATCCGTATACAAGCACTGTATCAGTGTGGCATATACAAGTGTGGAACTTGCTGAGAAGTTCTCATGGGATGTAAATCGAAGAGAACTGATCAGAGGAGCATTGCTTCACGACTATTTTCTGTATGACTGGCATGAAAAAGATGGAGGACACCGGTTTCATGGTTTCATACATGCAGGGCGTGCACTTCAGAATGCGAAGAGAGATTTTGAACTTACCAGACGGGAAGAGAATATCATTTTGCGTCATATGTTTCCGCTGAATATTGTCCCGCCAATGTGCAAAGAAGCGTGGCTTGTCTGCCTGGCGGATAAGATCTGTGCATCGAAAGAGACCGTAATCGGAAGAATACATGACCGGAAGAAGAAAAATAAAAAGAATGCGAAGCAAGAATAGGAAGCTGGTAAGAAATCAGTTGACGTGCTATATACCCTACTATTATAATAGGAATTGCTCTGTAAAATCGCAGGAAGAATATAGATGGTGAAAGAATAAGAATAATCGGAGGAAAGAATATGTTAAATCAGTTTTCCAGAACACAGCTTCTTCTCGGAGCTGACAATATGGACAGACTGGCAAATGCAAAAGTTGCAGTCTTTGGAATCGGTGGTGTCGGCGGATATGTAGTAGAGGCACTGGCAAGAAGCGGTGTAGGTTCATTTGTATTAGTGGATGACGATAAAGTATGTCTGACCAATATAAACCGTCAGATTATCGCAACAAGAAAAACAGTTGGAAAATACAAAGTAGATGTCATGAAAGAAAGAATTCTGGAGATCAACCCAGATGCAGAAGTAGAAGTAAGAAAATGCTTCTACCTTCCGGAAAATGCACATGAATTTGCATTTGAAGAATACTCTTATGTTGTAGATGCCGTGGATACAGTTACTGCAAAAATCGAGATCATCATGCGTGCCAAAGAGGCAAATGTACCGGTAATTAGCTGTATGGGAGCGGGAAATAAACTGGACGCATCTGCGTTCCAGGTAGCAGATATCTACAAGACAAAGATGTGCCCGCTTGCAAAAGTAATGCGAAGAGAATTAAAAGCCCGTGGCGTAAAGAAACTGAAGGTAGTATATTCAGAAGAAAAAACGGTACGCCCATTGGAAGATATGAGCATCAGCTGCAGAAAACACTGTGTCTGCCCGCCGGGAACAGCAAGAAAATGTACCGAGAGAAGAGACATCCCGGGAAGTATTGCATTCGTACCATCGGTAGCAGGACTGATCCTTGCAGGTGAGGTTGTAAAAGATCTGACGATCAATCAGTATGGACGCGGAGATGAAGAAGCGTAAGAAGAGGGATGTATAAAGCATTATATGTCAAAAAGAGGATATAAAATAGATTATAGAATGACAATATTTTGACATTTTTCGTAAATGCTTTATAATAGAAGAAGTAACGATTTATTATAAATTGAGGAGGTTAACACATGAAGAAAAATAGAAGAAACAACAGACCGGTAGCAATTGCAACTGCAAAAGATACAACAAAGGCAATCGAAACAAGAGCTGGTGTATTAAAAGAGGCAGCTGACGAAAAGAAAGAAGCAAAGACAAGCATCTACCTTCAGTACATGGGGAAAGAAGTCAGCACAGAAGAAATTACAAAAAAAGTTCAGGATGCATGGGTAAATGCGACAGGTAAGAGCGTTGCAGATATCAAGACACTGAACATCTACATCAAACCAGAAGATGCAGCAGCATATTATGTAATCAACGAAGAAACAACAGGGAAAGTAGAGTTATAAAGTATTTCATACATTAATTTGGGTTGGATTCCCGGTCCTTGATAAGCCCTGAAACTAAGGCTCTTCACTAAGATTCCACTCGGCAGAAGTTCTAGGCGAGTCAGAATCCCCTAAGGACGAAAGGAGCTCCGTTCAAACTCGCGTTGCTCAGACAGTTCTCTTCGCTCCTTTAACGGGGTTTCTGACTCACCAAGAACTGCTACACCTCGTTCCATATACGTTCAGTTCCTTAGTTTCAGGGCTTATCAAGTCGTGACTGGCTGGCGTAATGTATGAAACAATGGTGGCGTAACCGAGAGTGCTTACCCCAGATGTTTTTTCAAAAAACTTCCGGGGTAAGCACTCTCGGTTACGCCCTTCAACTACCCGCAATATTTCCGCACGTCTTCCTCCAACGCATCCACCTGCGCAGCTAATTTCGCAATCTGATCATCTGAAAGACTTCCAAGAACCGCATTCATATCCGCTTCAATTTTCCCAGGATTATAAGGCACCTCCAGTGCGAAATCGCTGAAAGCACGCAGTTTCTGGAAATACGTATTCGTTTCCGGTTCCTCGCCTCCTGTGCGGCACATCTGATACATGGTAACGCAGTCTGTGGCATCCTGATCTGTACATTCTTTGCAGATCCATTTTCCAAAGTAATAATAAGTGCTTCCAACCTGATAAAGGAATCCTGGAAGCTTTAATAAGCGTTCTGTTAACATGAAAAAACCTCCTTAATCTGTCGTAGATCCACAGGCGATTGCTTTTTAAGCGGCAAAGCGGCCGAAAAAACAGAAAGCCGTTGGTCATTCTCTTTTATAAGTATCCCGTGAATTTACACAAAAGTCAAGTTAGATTTGAATGCTGAAAATGAAAACTAAAATGAAAGATGTGGTGTATGATATGCCACAGAAAGTTGTATTGTATCTCGTATTTCTTTTGGAAAAATATAAGTTTAGTGCATAAAAATGCAGAAGTTACATCATTTTCTTTGTAAATTGCTAAAAAGTGTCGTATAATGAATTAATGTATGTTAGAATGTTAATTATACAAATAGATTATATGAGCGTAGTTTTAACACGCGTACATATATAATGTATGGAGAGAAGAATGAGGGTAAAAAATGGTGTAATGTTGTTCCTGACAGCATTTATATGGGGAACGGCATTTGTAGCACAAAGTGTGGGAATGGATTATCTGGAGCCTTTCACATTCAATGGTGTGAGAAGCCTGATCGGGGGCATAGCACTTTTGCCGTGTATCTGGCTTTTGCATAAGCTGAATGGAGAAAGCAAGAAAGAAGAATCTGGAAAAGTTCTGTTAATCGGAGGTCTTGCGTGCGGAGTATTATTGTTCGCGGCGAGCAGCCTTCAGCAGATAGGACTGAAGTACACGACGGCAGGAAAGGCAGGATTTATCACAGCATTTTATATCGTGATCGTTCCGGTACTTGGAATTTTTCTTCATAAGAAGATCGGATGGAAGATATGGCTTGCGGTAGTACTGGCACTTGCCGGACTTTATTTTTTATGTATTACAGAGTCTTTTTCGATAGGAAAAGGAGATATTCTGATATTTCTTTGTGCGTTGATATTTGCAGTGCATATTCTGGTCATTGATCATTTTTCACCAAAAGTGGATGGTGTGAAGATGTCATGTATTCAATTTTTTGTCTGTGGAATATTATCACTTCCTTTTATGTTTACAATAGAGACACCAAAGGCTGCGGCTATGACAGCTGCATGGATGCCACTTTTATATGCAGGTGTGCTATCCTGCGGAGTAGCTTATACATTACAGATACTTGGTCAGAAGAATGTGAATCCGGCGGTTGCATCCCTGATTTTAAGTCTGGAGTCGTGTTTTTCTGTACTTGCAGGCTGGATCGTTCTGGGAGAGCGGCTTTCGCTCAGGGAATCAGCAGGATGTGTGCTGATGTTTGCGGCGATTATACTGGCACAGCTCCCGGATAAGAAGGCAATGGTAGAAAAGTAGTAAGAAGATGCAGCAGGAGGATAAAAGATGCGTTTTGTGATCCAGAGAGTTACGAACAGCAGTGTAAAAGTAGACGGGGAAGTGATCGGTCAGATCGGAAAAGGTTTTATGGTTCTGATCGGAGTTGCGGATACGGATACAAAAGAGATTGCAGATAAGATGATAAAAAAGATGATCGGTCTTCGTATTTTTGAGGATGAAAATGGTAAGACTAATTTGTCGCTTGAGGCAGTGGAAGGGGAACTGCTGCTGATCTCACAGTTTACATTGTATGCAAATTGTAAAAAAGGAAACCGCCCAAGCTTCATAGAAGCAGGAAAACCTGATATGGCAGAAGAGATGTACGAATATATCATAGACAGATGCAAAGAACAGGTTCCTGTCGTAGAACGGGGCAAATTTGGAGCAGATATGAAAGTAAGTCTGGTAAATGACGGGCCGTTCACTATCGTACTGGATTCGGAAAGATTGTGATAAAAATATGAGTATAAAATCACGAACAAAAGTTCGGGGGGGGGGTAAAACGATATGGTAGAACAGAAGAAAAAGATATTAATTGTAGATGATTCTGAGATGAACCGTGAGATTCTGATCAGTATGCTGGAAGATGAATACGATATTATAGAAGCCGAAGACGGACAGCAGGCAGTTTGCATTATGACTGAGAACCATAAAGACTTGTCCCTTCTTCTTTTGGATATGAACATGCCGGTTATGAATGGCTATGAAGTCCTCCGTGTCATGAAAGAAAGACTCTGGCTTGACCGGATACCGGTTATCTGCATATCAGCAGATTCCTCAGATGATACAATTGGAAAAGCCTATGAACTGGGAGTCAGCGATTACTTTGCAAGACCATTTGACGCGGCAGTCGTCTTAAGAAGAGTACATAATACGATTGCACTTCATGATAAATCTATGGGAAATTTCCAGGATGCGATCGGCATGCTGTCTGCATTCTATTACCTGATCTTAAAGGTGAATCTGACGACGGACAGTTATCTGATCTTAAAAGATGGAGTTGAAGATCAGGAAAAGTATTTTAATGAACAGACATCATTCTATGACAGAGTATACAGTTTCATAGAAAAAGAACACATTTATCAAGATGACGAAAAGGATTATCTGGAGTTCTGCAGCCTGCAGCGCTTAAGAGAGGCATTTGCCGGTGGATCCAAACAGGAAAGTATCCGTTACAGGAGAAAAGTCGGTAATGAATTCAAATGGGTATCCGTAACCATGATATGCAGTGAAGAGTACCAGCCGGATAATCAGGTGGTGATGCTGTATGTTAAGGATATTAATGATGATTATCTGAAGCAGTTAGATGAAGTTATGCGTAAAACCACGGATTCTCTTGGAACCGTGACGGTGAATGTATCAGAAGGATATTGCGTGTCATGTGCGGTAAAAGATAAGAGCATGGATATGGCCGGTGAAAAAGAAAGGCTCAACTCTTATGTAAGACGTCTGTCACAGTATGCAATTGGCTGGGAGGATCGGATCAAAGCAGAAGAATTGTTTTCACAGGAATCGCTGCTACAGAGTTTTGAAAATGGAAGGACGAATGTTTCTCTGGAGACGGCTGTGCAGGGGGATGACGACGAAAAGATCCGTATGTTCCGTGTGGCAATTGAGATGGCGAGAAATTCGGTGACACAGGAGATCGAAGGTGTCATGTATTTCCTGGACATTACAGAGAGCTATCTGGCGGAGAAGATCCCGCAGCTTTTATATCAGAAGAGTTTTGAAAAGATTGCCCTGATTGATGCAAGAAGAAAACTGATCAATATAGAATCAACGGAAGAATTCAATGCGTACCGTTATCTGAACACAAAGATTAATTACGATGTGTATGTGCATGATATCATCGGCGCGACTGTTCCGCCACAGGAGAGGGAACGTTTGACGAGATATATGGATCTGGATCATATCTGTGAAGAGCTGGATTTGAACGGACGTTATTCTTATACAATCCATCAGATCAGCGAAGACGGTGAAAAACGGCTGAAAGAATTTAACTGTATGTATCTGTTTAAAGAACTGGGAATCATCCTGGCAGTGACAGAAGATATCACAGAGCTTTCCAGTAAGGATGTGCTGACCGGCGGCTATAATATGCAGGGATTTGTTCATGAGGCTGAAAATATATTCAGACACTGCAAAGACAGAACGGATTATGTAGTGCTTTACTTTAATGTCCGTAATTTTAAAGCGGTAAACGAACTGTTTGGCATTGATAACGGAGATAAAGTTCTCCGGATGATTCACAAGCACTTAAAAGAATCAAGACTGAAGCCATGCATTACGGCAAGGGTGGAAGCAGACCAGTTCACTTGTCTGATCCGTAAAGAGAATCTGGATCTGGAAGTGCTTTCGGGACTGTGTGAATGGAATTTTGCACATGATGGAAAGATGATGAATATCTTATGTGGATGCGGTATTTTCTATGTGGAAGACAAGCCGATGAGCATCAACGGAATGATTGACCGTGCAAAGATTGCGAAAAGATATATTAAAGACGAGTATGTCAAACCATATAATATCTACGATACCACGATGAAGTCAGACTACATCAACCGTGCAGAGCTGACAGGAGAACTGAAAAACGGACTTGCGCAGGAGCAGTTCAAAGTGTATTACCAGCCGGTCATCGATGCAAAGACAGAAAAAATTGTATCTGCGGAAGCACTGATCCGTTGGATCCATCCACAGAGAGGCTTTGTATCACCGGCAGTATTCATCCCGGCACTGGAAGAAAGCGGTCATATCTCAGAACTGGATTTTTACGTGACAAAGAAAGTATTTGCATTTGAAAAAGAACGTTACAACCAGGGAAAGAAGATCGTACCGGTATCGATCAATCTGTCATGGATGGATTTTTATGACGAGACGATGATGAGCTGGATCGATCAGAATGTAGGAGAGTATCAGAAGCTTGGCATCAAGTCAAGATTCGAGATTACGGAGACTTCGTTCGAAGCAATGAAACAGAACCGTAACAATATTCTGGAAGCACTGCAGGCAAAAGGTGCAATGACATTGTTGGATGACTTTGGAAGTGGTTATTCATCATACGGAGTACTTCAGGATTATAATTTTGATATTCTGAAGATCGACATGAGTCTGGTCCGCCAGATTGAGACGAATCCGAAGTCCAGAAGCATCTTAAAGTCTATCATCGAGATGGCGCATGAGCTGGGTATGAAGCTTGTGGCAGAAGGTGCGGAGACAGAAGAGCAGGTAGCATTCTTGAAAGAAAATGACTGTGATTATATTCAGGGATATTATTATTCTAAGCCGCTGCCGGAAGAGGAATTTATTGAATTTATGGAGACGCATTAAATAGCAGAATATTATAAAAAAGAATATTTTAATCAAATCAGACAGCGGAGCGGACTGCGAATATCCGCCTGGCTATCGGAATGATAAGATATTAAGAGAGAATAAGAGATACAACTGATTGGAAAAAGATCGGATGTATCTCTTGTTTTATACCTGAAAATATAATTTGAAATCTAATTAAATAATTGTAAAAATAACGGGGATAAATATTAAATAAATATAAAAATGTTGACATTATTGGTAATAATGACTAATATAATCGTTAGATTTCTAATTAATTAGCGGGAGGAGGAAGAAAGGATGGAACGCGAGATGGAGACATCCGTATTTTTTTCGGTATTTCAGCTGATGCAGTTTATGAAGTATCAGGCGATGAAACGGATGGAAGAGTTAGATATTAAGCCAAGTCAGGCAGGAATTCTTTTTTCGCTTCACTGCTGGGGAGAATTGTCTCAGAAACAGCTGGCAGAGAAGATTGGAATCACACCGCCGTCGATGACGGTTGCAATCCGCAAGATGGAAGAACTGGGGTATGTGGTCCGTAAGCATGATGAGAATGACCAGAGAGTGATCAAGATCAAGCTTGCTCCAAAAGGAGAAGAATGTATCGAAGGAGTCAGAAGGGTTGTATATGATATGGAGGAGGTCATACGTCAGGGAATCTCAAGAGAAGAGATGCTTCTGATGAAGCGGTTGCTGACAGAGATGAAGAATAATCTGTTAGAATCCAAAGACTTCAAAGGCATGGATATGAAGACCATCATGGAAAAGACACGTCCTTCAGGAAATAAAGAACTCTAATTGTCATCCAGAAAGGATTTCAACATATAACAACATATAACAATACAGAAAGGAAAGGCAGAAAAAAGATATGGGAAAATTATTGAAATTTCTAAAACCGTATGCAGGTGCTGTTGTGGCGATTGTCTGTATACTGGTTGTGCAGGCATACTGCGATCTGTCATTGCCGACTTATACATCGGATATTGTAAATGTAGGTATCCAGCAGGGCGGTATTGACGAGACAGTGCCTGATACAATATCGAAAAAAGATCTGAATCATCTGTTACTTCTGGTGAAGTCGGATCAGCAGGATACTGTAAAAAATGCATACACAAAGTCAGAAAAAAATTATGACTACAGAGGAACCGTCATGGAGTTAAAGTCTTCGGTAAAAGAAGATGAAAAGAAGTTGGATGAACTTTCAGAGATCCTGGCGAAACCAATGCTTCTGGCATCAGGTTTTGATTCCGGAAGTGATATGACGGAAAAGATAGAGAATCAGCTGCGCACACAGATGAAAAAGCAGGTAGAAGCAAAACAGGCAGCTGCACAGATGTCTGAAATCCCTGATTTTGATAAGATGGATATCTATGAGATGCTTGATTTCATGGGTGCCGAAGGTAGGGATCAGCTGGTAAAACAGATGAACAAGCAGCTGAATAAAATGCAGGATTCGATCATTGAACAGGCATCTTCCGTATATATTAAAAATGCTTATGACCATGTAGGCGTTGATACAGATAAAATTGAAACAAATTATATCCTGAATACAGGAGGAAAAATGCTTGCATTAGCATTCCTTGGAATGGCAGCAAGTATTCTGGTAGGTCTTCTGGCATCCCGTGTAGGTGCCGGTGTCGGACGTGGCCTTCGTGAAAATGTATTCCGTAAGGTCGTAGGATTTTCCAATGCGGAATTTGACAAATTTTCAACAGCGTCACTGATCACAAGAAGTACGAACGATATTCAGCAGATCCAGCTTCTGATCGTAATGATTCTTAGAATGGTTCTGTATGCACCGATCATGGCTATCGGGGGAATATGGAAAGTATTCCATACAAATGTAAGTATGTCATGGATCATCGGTCTTGCCGTGGCAGTGATCGTGGTGATTGTAGCATTCTTATTCTTCGTAGTCATGCCGAAGTTCAAACTGATCCAGACCCAGGTGGACAATCTGAACCTGGTCAGCCGTGAGATCTTAACCGGACTTTCGGTTATCCGTGCATTTGGAACACAGAAACACGAAGAAGAACGATTTGATGATGCAAATAAGGCACTGACCAAGACGAACTTATTCGTTAACCGTGCGATGACATTCATGATGCCGCTTATGATGTTTGTTATGAACAGTATTACGGTCCTGATCGTATGGGTAGGCGGACACAGCATCAATGATGGAGCAATGCAGGTTGGAGACATGATGGCATTTATCCAGTATACGATGCAGATTATCATGGCATTCTTAATGATCTGTATGATATCCGTCATGCTTCCAAGAGCGGCAGTATCTGCAAGCCGTGTAGATGAAGTACTGACAAGTGAAACGATGATCCATGATCCACAGATGCCAAAGAAGATTCCAGAGGCAGGAAAAGGAAAGGTTGTATTCGATCATGTATGTTTCCGTTATCCTGGTGCGGAAGAAGATGTATTGCATGATATTTCATTTACAGCAGAACCTGGAAAAACAACTGCATTTATCGGAAGTACTGGCTGTGGTAAATCAACACTGGTGAACCTGATCCCAAGATTTTACGATGTGACAGGCGGTAAGATTACGCTTGACGGAGAAGATATAAAAGATATTACACAGCATGAGTTAAGAGAAAAGCTTGGCTATGTGCCGCAGAAAGCAGTCTTGTTCTCCGGTGATATCGCTTCGAATATTATGTATGGCAATCCGGATGGAAGCCACGAAGAGATGGTAGAGGCTGCATCGATCGCGCAGGCAACCGAGTTCATCGAACAGAAAAAGAAAAAGTACGAAAGTCCGATCTCACAGGGCGGAGCCAATGTATCCGGAGGTCAGAAGCAGAGACTTTCTATCGCTCGTGCAATTGCAAAACACCCGGATGTATACATCTTTGATGACAGCTTTTCAGCGCTTGATTATAAGACGGATGCAACCCTTCGTGCGCAGTTAAAAGATAAGACTGCAGACAGCACGGTTATGATCGTAGCACAGAGAATCAGCACGATCCTTCATGCGGATCAGATCATCGTTCTGGAAGACGGACAGATCGTAGGAAAAGGAACACACAAAGAACTGCTTAAGAACTGTGATGCTTATTATCAGATCGCGTCGTCACAGTTATCAGAAAAAGAATTAGAAGAAGATCTTAAGGAGGTGGAATAATATGCCAAGAGGTATGGGACGAAGAGGCAAAATGTCCAATGAAAAAGCAAAAGATTTTAAAGGCACAATGAAAAAACTGATGGCATATTTGAGCGCATATAAGATTGGAATCTTTTTTGTTATCATATTTGCCATTGGAAGTACGATATTTAACATTGCAGGACCAAAGATCCTGGGAAAAGCAACGACGGAGATCTTTAATGGACTGGTCAGAAAAGTATCGGGTGGATCCGGAATTAATTTTACCAAGATCGTCCACATCGTGATTATTTTGTTATGCCTGTATCTTACAAGTGCTGTATTTTCGTTCATGCAGGGATATATTATGACGGGTGTCTCACAGAAGCTGACATACAGACTGAGAAAAGAAATCTCAGAAAAGATCAACCGGCTTCCGATGAATTACTTTGATAAGCAGACACACGGAGAAGTGTTATCACGTATTACCAATGACGTAGATACACTAAGCCAGAGCCTGAACCAGAGCGCGACGCAGGTCATTACATCCGTTACAACGATCATCGGAGTACTGGTTATGATGTTGAGTATCAGCCCTCTTATGACACTGGTGGCATTACTGATCCTTCCAGTATCCATGGGTCTGATTTCCATGATCGTAAAGCGTTCGCAGAAATACTTCATGAGCCAGCAGGAATATCTGGGACATGTCAATGGACAGGTAGAAGAAATCTACGGCGGACATAATATCATCAAAGCATTTAATAAAGAGGAAGATGTCATCGAGACATTCAAACGGGACAATGATATCCTGTATAATTCTGCATGGAAGTCACAGTTCCTCTCAGGAATGATGATGCCGATCATGCAGTTTGTAGGAAATCTGGGATACGTAGGAGAAGTTATCCTCGGCGGATACCTTGCTATGAAAGGTGTGATAGAGGTTGGAGACATCCAGTCATTTATCCAGTATGTAAGAAGCTTTACTCAGCCAATCCAGCAGGTAGCACAGGTAGCCAATATGCTCCAGTCTACAGCGGCAGCTTCTGAACGTGTATTTGAATTCCTGGAAGAAACAGAGGAAGACCAGACGGTAGAGAATCCGGTATCCATTGATAATTTGGAAGGAAGCGTAAGCTTTGAACATGTACATTTTGGATATAATCCGGATCATACGATCATTAATGACTTTAGTGTGGATGTAAAGCCAGGACAGAAGGTTGCAATCGTAGGACCGACGGGAGCCGGAAAGACAACGATGATTAAGCTTCTGATGAGATTTTACGATGTAGGAAGCGGTTCGATCAAAGTGGATGGACACGATATCAGGGACTTTAACAGAGATGATCTTCGTAAGATGTTCGGTATGGTATTGCAGGACACATGGCTTTTTAAGGGAAGCATTGAAGATAATATCCGTTACGGGCGTCTGGATGCCACACACGAAGAAGTGGTCCAGGCAGCAAAAGCAGCAAAGGCACACCGCTTTATCCAGACACTTCCGGGTGGTTATCAGATGGAACTGAATGAGGAAGCAAGTAATGTTTCCCAGGGACAGAAGCAGCTTCTGACAATTGCAAGAGCAATGCTTGCAGATCCTAAAATACTGATCCTTGATGAGGCAACAAGTTCTGTTGATACAAGAACAGAGATCCAGATCCAGAAGGCGATGGACAGTCTGATGAAGGGAAGAACAAGCTTCGTCATTGCACACAGACTTTCTACTATCCGGGATGCAGATGTGATCCTTGTTATGAAAGATGGAGATATCGTAGAACAGGGTAACCATGAAGAACTGCTTGCCAAGAATGGATTCTATGCGGAACTTTACAACTCACAGTTTGAAAGAAGTGCGTAAGAAAGGAATATAAGGAAGTCAGGGCTTGTCTGAAAAATCATTCCTGCAATCTATAAGCCTTACATTGCGGTATATTTTGTAGAAAGCAAAGTATTTATAAGATATGCCCTAAAACATATAAAAAGCGCAGTCAGAAGAATATCTGGCTGCGCTTTTTGGTGTCACACGAGAATGTGCAGGAACAACATCATTATAAGACCTATGTTAACCATCATAAGCAAAAAGTCCGCCAAATAAATCATAGTTTTATAGTGAGGGAAAAACACGGACAATTTCTAATATAATAATGTTAATAGACGATAAAAATAAAGTTTAGAATAAATTCAGTATAGCATAGAATAATCGGGAAGTCTGGAAACAAGCAAAAGAAGGCGTAAAATCAACAAAATGTGACAAAATCGGTATGCGTAATAGACATTAATGATAAGAAAAAACAATCTATTAGAAATATCTATCGATTTTGATGAAAAAAACTATAGAAAATGTTGTATACTGACAACAGATGGTTTGCATAAAGGAACCATGCATAAATAATCATACAGATAAAGGAGATTCGAAAGATATGAGAATTATTGATATGCATTGTGATACCTTATGGAAATTAACGGATCCAGGTAAGAACGGGGATCTGATGGAAAATGACTGCAGTATTGATATCCCCGCCATGCAAAAAGCAGGAACAGTAGTACAACTATTTGCATGTTTTACAGACGTGAAAGATTACAGGAACAAAGGCGGATATGATGCTGCATACAGACATGTACATGAGATGATGGATTATCTGAGAAAGCAGCAGGAGTGTTATAGTGAAGATTTGGCACTTGCATACTCGTGGCATGATGTAAAACGGAACAACCTGGCGGGCAGAATATCGGCGATGATGACGGTAGAGGAAGGAGGAGTCCTGAACGGCCATATGGAACGACTGGAAGAACTTTACCAATATGGAATCCGGTTGATGACTCCGATGTGGAACTATGAAAACTGTATCGGATATCCGAACAGCCGGGACAAAACTATCATGTATCAGGGATTAAAGCCATTTGGAAAAGAAGTTATTACAAGAATGGGAGAACTTGGAATGATCGTGGATGTATCTCATGCATCGGATGGAACATTCAAGGATATTCTGTTTCTGGCAAAAGGACCTGTAGTGGCCACACATTCGAACTGCCGCGAACTTGCGGAACATCCACGCAATCTTACCGATGAGATGATAGGGGACCTTGCAAATACCGGAGGAATCGCAGGCCTGAACTTGTATGGCCCGTTCCTCGGAACAAAAAAAGAATCAAAAATCGAAGAAATGACTGCGCATATACTACACATGCTAAACGAAGGCGGAAGCGAATTCCCTGCAATAGGAACAGACTTTGACGGATTCGACGGCATGACCAGAATGGAGATCGCACATCCGGATGAATTGGAGAAGCTGTGGGAAGCTTTGAAACAAAAGGGGGTGTCGGAGGCGCAGTTGGATAAGATATGGTATCGGAATGCGAAGAGGGTATTAAAAGGAATGGCTGTTTAATACACTAGTTCATCATGGCCTCCCGGTCCATGAGAAAGCGCTGGTATCCTGTTTGCTGCTAGATGTCACGATGCAGAAGTTCTAAGGAAGTCCGACTTTCCTAAGGACGAAAGGGACTCCGCTCCAAACTCGCCGTTCGGCTCAAACAGT